>DASUQN010000060.1:0-3894 GCA_036280515.1 Intrasporangium sp.
GCGGTCCCCGTGCCCGACCCGACCCTTCGAGAGCGTCGCGACCACATCATCCTCGAGGGTGACGTGCCATCGCCGGCCAACCCGCCGTCCGGGTGCCGCTTCCGCACGCGTTGCTGGAAGGCTCAGGAGATCTGCGCGCAGGAAGAGCCGGCCCTCGAGGCCAGGCCGGGCTCGGACCACCCCAGCGCGTGCCACTTCGCAGAGGAGAGGGACGTCGTCGGCGCGACGACCTGACCCCGAGCGCAGAGCTCGCAGACATGATCTCGGTGGTCGTGTCGAAATGTGACCTCCCCGGCCGACGCACAGGTGAAAGGCAACCAACGCCCATCACCTGACCGGAGGAAGTCTCATGAGCACGACCACCGAGATCGCGCAGGCATCGACCAGCGAACAGATCCTCGACACCCGCCGGTCGACCCGTCGGTGGCTGGCCCTGGCGGTCCTGGCGCTGACGGCTCTGCTGCTCAGCCTGGACGTCAGCGTGCTCTACCTCGCCCTGCCTGCCCTCTCGGCTGACCTCGGTGCCAGCACGACGCAGCAGCTGTGGATGCTCGACATCTACTCCTTCGTGCTCGCCGGCTTCCTCGTCACGATGGGTGCCGTCGGTGACCGGGTCGGACGCAAGCGTCTCCTGCTCATCGGCGCGGTTGCCTTCGGCATCGCCAGCGCCTGCGCCGCGTACGCCTCGTCACCGGGACAGCTCGTCTTCTGGCGAGCCGTCCTCGGCGTCGCCGGGGCCACGCTCATGCCCTCGACGATGGGCCTGATCCGGACCATCTTCACCGACGAGAAGTCGATGATGACCGCCATCGGCATCTGGTTCAGCTGCTTCATGGGCGGCATGGCGGTCGGCCCCCTCGTCGGTGGGCTCCTGCTTCAGCACTTCTGGTGGGGCTCGGCGTTCCTGCTCGGCGTGCCCTTCATGCTACTGCTCGTCGTCGTCGGCCACCGGGTCCTACCTGAGTCGGAGCGGCAGTCCGCCGCGAGAATCGACCTCACCAGCGCGATCCTGTCCCTGGCGACGATCCTGCCGATCATCCACGGCTTCAAGGAGATCGCTCGCGGTGGCAACGCGGCCGCGGCTTCTGTCGCCGTCACCGCCGGGCTGGCCATGGCCGTGCTCTTCATCCGCCGACAGCGCCGGATCGAGAACCCGCTCGTCGACCTGGCACTCTTCCGCAGCCGAGCCTTCTCGACGGCGCTGGCGGTCATGCTCATCGGCGGAGTCGTGATGGCGGGCGTCTCCTTCCTCAGCACGCAGTGGCTCCAGCTCGTCGCGGGTCTCGACCCGCTCGGTGCCGGCCTGTGGATGCTCCCGGCCAACGTCGCCCTCCTGCTCGGCTCGTCCTCGTCCGCGACGATCGCCCGCAGGCTCGGCACCGGCCGCACGATGGCCGCGGGACTCGGTATCTGCGCCACCGGATTGGTCGCCTACACCCAGATCGCCCCGGCTGCGGGAGTCGGCCTTCTCGTCCTCGGCATGTCGCTCGCCTCCTTCGGCATCATGCTTCCGTCGACCCTGACGATGTCCGTGATGATGCAGTCCGCGCCGCCCGAGCGCGCCGGCTCGGTGGCGTCGATGTCCGAGACCTCCGGCGAGTTCGGGATCGCCGTCGGAATCGCGGGGCTGGGTTCGCTCGCCACCTTCGTCTACCGCGATGAGCTGCAGCCGTATGCCGCTGAGCACGCTTCCAGCACCACGACCGTTGCGCTCGACTCCCTTGCCGGCGCGGTCCAGGCAGCGTCCGCCCTTCCCGCTGCCGCTGGCCGTGAGCTGGTCGCGGCCGCGCACGGCGCGTTCACGACGAGCCTCAACGTCGTGGCTGGGCTCGGCGCCGCCCTGTTCGTCGTGGTCGCAGTCGCCGCCCTGCGCACCCTCCGCGACTGACCAGCCCAGCTCCTCCGATCGAGTGAACACGATTCGGGTCCCCAATCGTGTTCACTCGATGGTCGAGTGGCACTGGGCTGGGTCCAGCTGGCGGAACAGAGTACATAAGTCCAACTTATGCAATGCATAATGAGGCATGCGATCCTCGCGTTTCCCAGCCATCGTCGATGACGTCACCGTCCGACTCATCGCGGCCGTGGTTCTGCTCGTCTCGGTCGCCACGTCGGCCACTGAGCAGTGGTGGCTCCTGGCGCTGCTCGCCGTGGACTTCACCCTGCGAGCCACGCTGGGTCCGCGCCGCAGCCCCCTGGCGCGACTCGTCCAGGCGTGGGTGCGACCGCGAGTGCCGGCCGCTCCGCGCCCCACAGCAGGCCCGCCCAAGCGCTTCGCGGCCGCGATCGGCGCCGTCCTGACCTCCACGGCAACGCTCGCTTACGGGTTGCACGTCGCAACGGGAGCCGAGGGTGCGCTCGTCGCGGTCCTGGGCATCACGGTCGTCATGGTGGTATTCCCCGCACTCGAGGCGCTCCTCGGTCTGTGCGTCGGCTGCGTCCTGTTCGGCCAGCTGATGCGGCTCGGCGTGGTTCCCGAGGAGATCTGCCTCGACTGCGCCGACATCACCCGGCGGGCGCAGGCACGGGCGTCCTCCTGAGCGCGAGGGGCCGGCCGCTCTCAGTCCGGCTCGGACTGCCGACGAGGAGGCAGGAGGGTCGCCTCCGCGCCCGGGTCAGAGCCAGGTCAGGATCCCGGTGCCGTACTCGCCCGGTGCAGGCAGGGGCAGGGGAGAGCCGTCGCGGAGGACGGGTGACGCTGCGCGGGTGAGCCGACCATGCGGCGAGGACGTGTCCGTCGTCGGGACGGTCAAGGCCCGAGCTGTGCCGCCGGGTCGGGTCCGGCGTCCAGGAGCAGACTCGCGGTGCGGGCCAGCGACAAGTGGGCGCTTCCGCCTCCCCGCCGTGGCCGGACAGCCAGCAGGGCAAGGACGGCGGCAGCCATGCCAAAGCCAGCCGCGACGTCGAGTGCCTGGACAGGCAACGCCCCAGGCGTGAATCGCCCTGTCGTATTGAATGACCCGTACAGGTGCCCGATCCCGGACACTGCCTGGACGATGCTGTCGAATCCCCGCTCGAGGGCCCAAGGGCCGTCGGAGCCCCACGCCGAAAGGCTGACGTGGACGAGATGAGGGTGACGGGAGCGGATCGTGGCGTCGTCGAGTCCGAGGCCGGCCAGGGCCCCCGGGCGGTAGCCGGTGACGAGGACGTCGGCGTCGTCGAGGAGCTGGTGGACGCGGTGCCGGGTGCGCACGAGACGCAGGTCGGCCAGAGCCGAGCGTTTCCCGGCGCCGGTCGCAAGGTACGTGTCCAGGTCCTCGGGCCGGTCGGGACGATCGAGCCGGAGCACGTCCGCGCCCAGGAGCGCGAGTAGCTGGGTGCAGGTGGGCCCCGCCAGGACCCGAGTCAGGTCGAGCACCCGGATCCCGCTGAGGGGCAGGTCTGTCGTCGGGGCGAGCGGCCGCGGCTCTCCCTTGCCGTGGAAAGCGATCCAGGGCGCTTCCTCGAGTGCCGTGGCCATGGGCGAGTCGCGCCACTCCGCTACCGTCCGCATCGCCCCGGCGATCCCGCCGCCGGTTCGTAGCCGGTCCTCCGCCTCCATCGAGCCCACGTGACGGAGCACCTGCTCGAGCCCGTTCCGATCATGCACGCCGAGTGCTCGCGACAGGGCGGCCGCATGGTGGGGGTAGTTGGCGTGCAGGCGGATCCACCCGTCCGCCGTCTCGAACCACCCCGACATGGGCGCCCACGTCTCCGGAAGCCGGCCGTCCACCCTGAGGTGGGCGAGGGAGCCGAACGCGCCGATGACACGTTCGGCCGCAGTGCCGGGTCGGATCGCCCGGCCGCGCTCCTCGGCGAGGGCGCTGGCAGCGCGCAGGGCCAGCGTCACGCTGGCCGCGGCCAGACCCTCGACGTCGAGCGGCCCGGCCCACCAGGTGCGAGGGCCCGAGCACG
>DASUQN010000061.1:0-15074 GCA_036280515.1 Intrasporangium sp.
CCGCCTCGTCGACGAACCGCTTCGCGTGCGCCACCCAGGAGTCGCTGTACGACGAGAAGTAGGCGTAGTGGCTGAAGATCTCCTCACCGGAGATGTAGGCCGGGAGCTGGACGAGCAGGCAGGACGAGCAGATGCGCACATGCAGCGGGTAGAACGTCTCACCCGAGTCCAGCTGGGAGGCCTCGAGGTAGCTCTCGCACGGTGGGGACATGCCCAGGTCGACGAAGGTGCGGGTGAGCTCCGCACCGCACAGCCGGCACCGTGGCTTGCTCATCGCACCGCCTCACTCGTGCGCAGGCGAAGGCCGTCGTCGAGCGCACCCGCTGCGACGAGCTCGCGGACCCGTGCGAGCCGGACGTAGCGGGGGCCCTCGAAGTCCTCAGAGCTCAGGCCGTAGCGCCGCATGTCAGACGCCAGCTCCTCGATCCCCTTGGCGACGGTCCATCGGGGCTGGAACTCCGGGAGGAGCTCGGTGATCTTGGCGAAGCTGACGCGGTAGTCACGGGTGTCCGGTCCCGCCCCCGCTTCGAACGTCACTGGAGCGTGCATGTGCTCGGCGACCTGTATGGCGATGTCCCGGATCTGCAGCACGTCCTCGTCCCGCCCCACGTTGAAGGCTTGGTCGTGCACGACCTCACGGGGAGCATGCAGAGCGGCGAGGAAGGCCCCGGCGATGTCGGCGGCGTGCACGAGCGGGCGCCAAGGAGTGCCATCCGACTGCAGCCTCACCTCTCCGCGTGTGAATGCGGTGCCCGTGAGGTTGTTGACGACGATGTCGGCTCGTAGGCGCGGCGACGAGCCGTATGCCGTCGCATTGCGCAGGTAGGTCGGGCTGAAGGAGTCGTCGGCCAGCGCCGAAAGTGCGTTCTCCGCCCGGACCTTGCTCTCCCCGTACGGAGTCACGGGGTTGAACGGCGAGCTCTCCTCGACCGGGGCGTCGCCGGCGGCGCCGTAGAGCGAGCATGAGGACGAGAACAGGAATCGGGGCACCCCAGCCAGCTTGGCCGCACGGGCCATGACCTCGGCACCGTGAGCATTGACCGAGTAGGTCGCGTCGGGGTTCAGATGGCCCACGGGGTCGTTCGAGATGGCGGCCAGATGCACGATCGCGTCGAAGCCCTCCAATGATGCAGGATCGACGTCCCGCACGTCGCCGACGCGCTGCTCGTAGCCGGAGGCCTGCGGGCCGAAGTCGCACCCTGCGTACCAGTTGGCGTCGAGTCCGACGACCTCATGGCCGGCAGCCGTGAACACCGGGACGAGGACCTGGCCGATGTAGCCGCGATCGCCCGTGACGAGTACTCGCATTGATTCCTCCCTCAAGCCCATGCGCACACTCATGGTGCATCGAGGATGCCTAGGCGCGTAGCGTTTTGCAGAAAGTGGGAGGTCGCAACACCCTGCTTGACCTGTTCTCGCGACGGACTCCGATCCGTCCTCAGCGAGGTGGGTCAAAACGCTCCCTGGCCTTGGATCGCTACCTATGCTGGCAGGGCAGAGGGGCAGGGGCGGCTCCGTCGGCTCTGCGAGGTCGCGATCCAGTCGGCGAAGGGGCGACACGTCGTGAGATCCAGCTCAGGTCAGGCGACTGCCGAGCCGCGACGCCGCGCTGCGGTTGGCCGGCTCGGCTGGGGAGTTGCCGACCAAGCGGTCTCGAGCCTGGGCAACTTTGCCTTCGGGATCCTCGTCGTGCGGGCTCTGGCGCCGGACGACTTCGGGGCCTTTGCGCTGGCACTCGTGACGTACGGGGTCGTGCTCAACGCCTCCCGTGGACTCGCGACCGACCCGCTGGTGGTGCGGTTCAGCCATGCGGAACCCGAGGAATGGCGCCGCGCTGTGTCAGCTGCCTGCGGGACGGCCCTCGGCGTCGGCGTGGCCAGCGGCGTGGTGTGCGTCGCAGTGGGGCTGGCACTGCCTGGTCAGGCCGGCGAGGCGCTCGTCGCCTTGGGGTGCGTGCTCCCTGGTCTCACCTTGCAGGACAGCTGGCGGTTTGCCTTTTTCTCGAGGGCGGTGCCGGTCAGGGCACTCGTCAACGACCTGCTCTGGACGATCCTCCAAGTCGGCGCCATGATCGTCCTCCTCGCGACTGACCGGGCGACGGTGGTCACGTCCTTGGTCGCCTTCGGTGGGACAGCTGCCGTGGCCGCCGTCGTTGGCTGGGCCCAGTGCCAGGTCCGGCCCCACCCAGAGCTGATGCGCTCGTGGCTGGTGACCCAGCGGTCTCTCGGAGGGCGATACCTCGTCGAGAACGTCAGTATCAGCGGAGCCCGGCAGCTGCGCATGTCCGCACTCGGCGCACTCGCCGGTCTGGCCGCGGTGGGAGAGGTTCGCGCGGCCGAGATGCTCATGGGCCCCTTCATGGTGGTTCTGATGGGGATCAGCCAGGTCGCGGTGCCCGAGGCAGTGCAAGTCGTGCGCCGTTCTGCCGGGCGTCTGAAGCGGTTCTGCCTCGCCCTCGGTGGCGTGCAGGCGGCGGCAGCTGTCGCGTGGGGTGCTGCCATGCTCGTCCTTGTCCCGCGAGGACTGGGAGAGCTCTTGCTGGGAGACCTGTGGCCAGCCGCCTTCGCCATCCTCGTTCCCGTGCTGCTCAACATGACGATCGGGTGCTTTGAGAGCGGCGCCATGTCGGGGGTACGCGCTCTGGGGGCCTCGCGTCACAGCCTGTCGGCCCAGTTGACGAACGCCGCGCTCTATCTCGTTGGTGGCACCGTCGGCGCGGCCTTGGACGGGGCACGGGGCTCCTGCTGGGGCGTGGCGGCGGCCACGGCCATCGCCACAGTGGTCTGGTGGCGCAAGCTCGCCCGTGCCGTGGACGAGCACATGACTCGTGAGGGCAGCGACGCTCGCCTCGCCCCAGTGTCCACAGCACATGCCGCCCGAGGACCAGAATCGCGACTGGCACCCGCAGAGGAGGCTCCGTGACCCTGCGGGACGCCCCGACCCTGACCATCGGCCTGCCCGTGTACAACGGGGAGCGGTACCTGCGGCAGGCCTTGGACTCGCTACTCGCGCAGACCTTTACCGACTTCGAGCTGGTCATCTCGGACAATGCCTCGACGGACTCGACGCCGAGCATCTGTCGAGAGTATGCCGAGATGGACCAGCGCATCAGGTATGTGCAGCAGCCGACGAACATCGGGGCCGGCCCGAACCACAACCTGCTGCCTGGTCTCGCGCGGGGGCGCTACTTCAAGTGGGCATCGCATGACGACCTCTACGACCCGGACCTCATCCGCCTGTGCATGGAGCAGTTCCGGGAGCACCCCGACGCCATCCTCGTGCACGCATGGGACGCACGGATCGACCCCGAGGGAAACGTGTCCGAGCCGACGCCGTACGTGCTCGACACCGCAAACCCATCTCCGGCAGCTCGATTGCGCAGCCTGCTCCGGGACCCGGGCGGTGACGACTTCTACGGCGTAATGCGCACGGACGTGCTGGTACGCCGCGGACCACATGACAGCCACTTCAACGCCGACCGGACGTTCATGGCTGGCCTGGTCCTCTACGGGCCGTTCTACCAGGTGCCCCAGGTGCTCTACTTTCGCCGTGAGCACCCAGACCGCCTCACGCGATCCAGCCTCCGCCGGAAGGTCGCGGGCTTGGACCCCAAGCGGTCGGACCCCTTGCGGCATCCGACGGCCCGGCTGTATGCGGAGTACCTCATCGGGAACTTCCGGGCCGTTCAGCAGGCGCCGCTGAGTGCGGCTGAGCGCCGTCGCTGCCACCGCGAGGTCGTGGGGTGGATGGGGAGCGTGGCGGTTCGCGCGGTTCGCACCCGTCAACTGCGTAGCGAGATCCAATGACACACCGCGGCCGCCGGGCGCCGCGTGACGACGCAGTCACGATCGGTGCCTACGGCTTTTTCGGCATGGGCAACGTCGGCAACGAGGGAACGCTGGATGCATTTCTCACGCAGGTCCGCGCCAGGCATCCGGCCGCCTCGTTCATCTGCTTCGGCGCTGACGCCTGCGCAGTGCGCCGTGAGCACGGCATACCCGCTGCCCAGCTCATGACGTACCGCGCGCCGGGGCATGCCTCGGGCCCCGCCGTGCTCGCCGGCAAGGCGTTCGGGCGCCTGTGGGACATCCCGCGCACCCTGTGGCTGGTGGGCAAGGTGGACGTGCTCGTCGTTCCAGGCATGGGCGTCCTCGAGAGCCGGCTCACGTCCAGCCCCTGGGGCCTCCCGTACTGGCTCTTCCTCGCTGTCGTGGCCTGCAGAATCCGGCGCCGTCCAGTGGCGCTCGTCAGTGTCGGAGCGGAGCCCTCCACCCATGCCGTGATGCGGTTCTTCATGAGTCGCATCGTCAGGCTCGCCAACTACGTGTCCTATCGTGACGCCGCGTCAGTCGAGGCGGCTCGATCCATGGGAAGCACCGGTACGCCGGGCACCGTGTATCCCGACCTCGCCTTCTCGCTCGAGGCGCCTGAAGGCGTGGAGATCCGGCCGGGCCATGTCGCGATGGGGGTCATGCAGTTCGCGGGCGGCATCGGCGACCCACTGCGGGGACCATCGGTCGTGGACAGATATGTCGCCAGTGTGGTTGAGCTGCTGCATCGCCTGTGCAGCAGCGGCCATACGGTCACGCTGCTCATCGGGGACCGGGCCGACGCCGCACTTGCTGAGGAGATCCTGGGACGCCTTCGGGCACGGGCTCCGGGCGTCGCCCATCGGGTGACCATCGCCGGTCAAGCCGACGACCTCGACACCATCATGCGGGAGATGGCGAGGGCGGAAGTCGTCGTCGCATCCCGGTTCCACAACGTTGTCTGCGCCCTTTCGGTGGGCAAGCCGGTGGTGTCGCTGGGGTACGCGCGGAAGAACCGCGATCTCCTCATGGCGTTCGGGCTCCCCGACTGGTCACAGGACATGGACGACTTCGATGTCAATCGAGCGGTCGCTGAGGTTGAGGAGGCGGTTGCACAGCGCCAGCGCCTCGAGCCAGTCATTCGCGCCACGCTGGACTCATTCCGGATCCGGCACGAGGACCAGATGGCCGAGCTGTCACGAACCCTGATTGAGCCGAGGTCGGCCCGCTCGGTTCGGCGGCTGCACGTCCCGTGAGGAGTGCCAGGGCAACAGGCGCGCGACGACGAGAACGGTGACCGAGAGCAGCACCGCGGCAAGGACGTCGGTGAACCAGTGGGCTGCCTGCACGATGAGGGCCCATCCCATGACCCCACCCACGACGCCCGCAAAGGCCCAGGCGAGCCAGGGGCGGCCCCAGTGCCCCATGAGGACGACACAGCCGGCCGCCAGCAGGACAGCGACGACGTGCCCCGAGGGAAAGCTCCCGCCCACCCCTCCAATCTCTCCGGAGACGTCGGGCCGAGCCAGTGCCAGCTTGACGGCCAGCGCCATCGCGGTTCCCGCGAAGAAGGTCAGCCCCGTGCAGGCCAGGGGCCACCACGAGCGCAGCCGAACGGCCGCGACACTCGCACACGCGGCTGTCAGGGCAGCCACGGTCAGCGGCCTCAGCCCCTCGACGATGACGTCGACCCAGATCTGTAGGTCCCCCCAGTACCCATGGGGGCGGAAGAACTCGACGATCCGCTCGTCGAGGCCTCGAGCAGCCCCGGTGCCCACCGCAATGGTCAGCCCTGCGAAGCCAGCCAGAGACAGCAGCAGGACGAGTCCCGTCAGGCGCAGCGCCGGGCTTCTGTTCGGCTCCGCTCGCTGGGATGCGACCGCGGCCGCGCCGGACTCCTGCACGCTCACGGTCGTCCGGCGGGGCGGCTCACCGCGTAGCGGTAGATCCCCAGCAACTGCTCGACGTTGGCCTCGGGGCCGAAGCGCTGCTCGTGGGTGACCCTGCCCTTGCGCCCCAACTGGATGAAATGGCCCGGATCCCGGTCCACGGCGCGCAGGGCCATGGCGAGCGACTCCGGGTCGCCGGGACGGAAGAGCATCCCGTCCACGCCGTCGCTGACGAGCTCCGGGAACGAGCCGCTCGCTGGCGCCAGTGGCGCGACACCAGCCGCCATCGCCTCGACGGCGACGAGACCAAAGGTCTCTTCCCACTGCGACGGCACGACGGCAACAAGGGCACGCCCGAGCAGAGCGGTTGCCTCCTCACGGGAGAGGATGCCTGCAAAATCGACCGTGCTGTGTCTGGCCGCCCACTCCCGTACCGCCCCGTCCATCGGTCCCCCTCCCGCGACGACGAGACGCATCCGCGACGCTGGGCTACGCGCGCGGAACGCGTCCCACCCACGCATGAGCAGGGGCACCCCCTTCGCAGCGTCGAGGCGGCCCAGGTAGGCAACAAGGTGCTGTCGCTCCTGCCTCGGACCTGATGTGGACGGGACGAAGTTGTGCTTGACGAATACCCTGTCGCCCGGCAGCTCCAGGCCCGTCATGAGGTCGCGTTGGGCGGCCGAAATGAAGATGTACGCGGAGACGAGCGTGCGCCATGCCTGCCGGTTGACCTCGTTTGCCAAGACGACGGGGAGAGTGGCGAGCTTCGAACCGCGGTAGCAGCCGTGGCGCAGGGCAGGTACCCCGTTCCCTCCGGCGCATTCGTGGCAAGGCCGTTCCTGCCGGAAGAAGTCGCCGCTGGCGCACAGCAGCTTGTAGTTGTGCAGGGTCACGACGACCGGCACCTCGGCGTCACGGCAGGCGAGGAGCACAGAGGCGCTCAAGAGCGGGAACGTGTTGTGAATGTGGACGACGTCCGGACGGGCGCGCAGCAGGTGGCGGTGTAGATCCCGACGGACCTCGCCATTCCGGATCGCTCGGGCGGGGAGCAGGGCCTTGCGCGAAAGCCCCCAGTCCGCGATCTCGTCGCTGTGCCGCTCGAAGGTGTCAACCTCGTGTCCTCCGGCGCGCAGTGCGACGCGTTCTTGGTCGACGACGTGGTTCTCCCCGCTCGGAGCGAGAGAACGGTACCGACCATGCACGACAAGGATCCTCATGGTGGTCTCCGAGCCGCCGGGACAAGCAGTGACGCGGCCACGACGAGGTCGAGCACGTAGGGGGAGGCGTCGCCCAGCCCTGTCTCAGTGATCGACGCGACCACGCAATAGACCACGAGGAAGAGCGCGACGGCCCGGCGGGGCCCCCGCACGTGCGTCGCGACCATCGCGAGGAGAAGGAGCAACATCGCCGCCTGGAGGGCGACCCCGAACCAACCTTGGTCCACATAGCTGGCGACCCAGTTGCTGTCGATCGCGAGGCCGTCAAAGGACTTGTTGGACAAGCCCGATCCGAACACGGCCTCCGCGGCGGGCCGGGGCGTTGCGAACACGTCGGACCAGACCTTCGTCCGTCCCGTCAGCTGCGCCGCGTCCTCGACCGTCTGACCGCGCGAGAGCCAGGAGACGATCTGGGGCGCGAAGACCACCGTGGCGGCGATCATGCCCACCACCGTGGAGACCGAGACCCTGCGCACGCGTGCGTGGCCGAGGAACAAGCTGGCCGAGGCGAGCGCGACGCCGATGGCCGCGCCGAGCAGCGCCGTCCGGGTGTGCGTGCCGATCAGCGCGATCGTGCTGACGGTCACGGCGACGAGAGCGTGGCGACCGGTGATGACTCGGCACATCCACAAGATGGCTGAGGTCCCGAACAGCACGGCCGCATAATGCGCCACCTGGGTCGGGGGGATCGGCCAGAGCGTCCCCGAGAGTCGACCCTCAAACGCGAACGCCTTGCCGGGAGCAATTGCCGCACCAACCAGGACGAGGGCAAGGATGGCCCACATCGCCACGCGGTGCGCGCGTAAAAGGACCAGGTCACGACGCCCCCACCAGGGTGTCAGCAGCCAAAGGCAGGCCACGAAGGCCAGGAGGCGCACCCCACGGTAGACCGATCCCACGACGAACTCGTTGTGGAGCGAGCTGACGAGCGAGCTGACCGCCAGGACGGTGAGCAGCGTCATGAAGAGGTTCGGGCGCACAACGAGACGGCGGTTGGCGAGCAGGGCAAACGCCAGGGCGAGGACGAGGGACCCTTGGGCGACCGCTTGGAGGACCATTCGCGGGATGGGGATGACCGTCTCATACGCTCCGGGCGCGAGGACGTTGCCAATCAGCGCCAGCCAGGCCGCCAGCACGAGCCGCGGTATCCTCTTGGCGTCGGTGTGCAGTCGGCGCGGCCTGACCAGCACCGGAACAGGTGCGAGTGGCGCAGGAGGCGCCGTCATCACGATTGCACCGCCGCCAGATCGTTGCGATCCTCGGCCGTCGGCGCGGGCTGGCCGAGCGTCTCGTCGCTGCGGTCGGCGCCCTCGAGCAGTGCGAACGGGATCTCCAGACCGGCCTGCGCGACAAGGCCGGCGATGGTGGACAGCAGCTCGCTGTTGGCCCTTCCTGCGGTGACGAGCGGAATGACCCGGTTGACCCACGTCCGCAGGATGTCGAGGTGGATGCCGGGGTCGACCTCGACGAGAACGAGGACGAGCTCCGCCTCGTCCCAGGCAGCGCCCAGCTCGCCAAGATCTTCGGCGCCCCGTTCGGGGTACCCGCGAGTGCGTCGCGGTCCGTAGCTCAACGCGGGATCCCGCTCCGGGCGGTAGATGCGCGGCCCCGCTGAGGCTGGATCGGAGGGCTCCGAAAGGCCGGGGCCGGGGGCGAGCGCGCCCGTCGAGGAGAGGTCAACCAGGAGGACTGGGATCCCTCGCGCGGCGATCCGTTCTCCCGTGGCGCGAAGGACGACAGCCGCCGTATCGGCCCGGTCCACGGCCGCGAGACCCAGCGTCGTCGGTGCGGACCGCCTGCCGGAGCGGCCGTGGTCGTCCCGGCTGCTCTTTGGCCGCGGTCCGTGCGTGAGCCGCGGCGGCAGAGCGGACTCGAAGCCCTGGACGAGCGCCTCGAGGTTCCTCCGGCGGCGACGGTCCAGCCCACGCACTTGGTTCTGGGGGGAGACCGTCGCGGGACTGGTCCCGGATGCGGAGTGTCCCCATGGGCGCACTACCCAGGAGAGAACAGCTCCCCCGGACCGTCCCAGGAACCCCCGTGGGGAGATCGGGCCGACACCCACGCGAACGGGGAGCCCCAGCGCGGTTGCCACCTCGCGGCGCTGGCGCAGCCGGTCGGAGGTCAGGGCACGGAAGAGGATGATCCCGACGCTCAGGGCGGCGCCCAGGATGGCTCCCGAGGCCGCATAGAGCACCAACTGACGCCGGAACCCAAGGGGTTGGACCCGCGGCGCGTCGATGACGTGGGTCGCCGTGATCGCTGCCTCAGTCCGCAGGTGGGCCTCCTCAGCGTCGCTCTGCGTGAGGGTGATCTGGTTCGCCAAGGTGGCGCGAGCGGCAACAATGTCACCAGCGCGCACATCGTCGATGTTCAGATCGCCAGACAGCCGGTCATACTCCCTGGTGAGGGTGTCGACCTGGGTCTTGAGGTCGGCGATCTTCTGCTGGTACCCGGCAATGAGCCCGTCCGCGACCTTGCGCAGCTCTTGGGCACGGAACTCGAGGAAATGCTGGACGAGCGAGGTCGCCCGCTGGACCGCCGCTGACTGGTCGGGGCCACTCATCGTGAGGAACAGGATCTGGTCGTTCACCTTTGTGACCGTCACCGTCGACAGGAGTGCCTCCGGCGACTCCTGGAGACTGAGATCGGACAGGACCCGCGAAGCCACGACGCGAGTCTGGAGCAGACTCAGGTCGGTGGTCATGGCCGACTCACCGGGGTCTGGGTGGACCATGAACAAGGTGGTTGACGCGGAAGCCGAGCCAGGCAGCGCGACCAGTGCCATGACGCCGAGGACCCCACCGATGATCGTCGCGCCGACCCAGATGCGCCACGTACGCGCCAATGCGTCCCGTAGGGCCCGCCAGGTGACCAAGAGGGGTCGCGGCGTGCCCGTGACCTCCTGGCTGCCGTCCTCTTCGTCGATCCGCCACGTCGGTCCGTTCATCGTGGACGCTTCCCCTCGATCGGACGACGTTGTTGGCCGCCGGAAGCCGGGGCGCTTGCCTCGCCTTCCGCTCCCGCACGGCCCCGTTCGGTGATCAGGATCGGGCGTGGGATCGTCGAGCTGACCCACTCGACCCCAGACAACCGACCTGTTGTCCGGTCGAGGGGCTCGGGGTTGGCCACGATGATCCCTTGCACGCTGAGTCCGACCCGGTCCGCGGCGACTACAGCGTCGGCGAGGTTGCGTCGGGTCGCCGAGCCCGAGCTCACGGCGAGGACCGCGGTTCCGCCCGCGACGAGGTCTGGGTCGGGTTCCGGTGTGTCGCGGTCAAGCACGATGAGCCGCACGGTGAGGTCGACTCGGGTGCGGGAGTCGGAGACAGTGGTGACCGAGAGGGCGGCAGGCATGTCATGGCGCTCCGGGTGCTGGCTGCAGGCGGCCCACAGCGTGGTCGCGGACTCGTGGTGCTGGGCCGCGAACAGCTGGGTCGCAATCCCGTTGGATGCGGCGAAGGAGGCGATCTGCGGCCCAATCGCCAAGCCGGCGGTATCCCCGGACACCGTGAGGACAATGAGCACGAAACCCTGGGTCTTGGGCCTCTCCTTTCCCGCCTCCGGTACCAGACCATGGAGGAGCTGCCGCAACGCCCACGCGTCGGGACTGTCCGGGGTGTACCCGCGCAGCAGCTCCCTCCATGCGTGCGTCGAGCGGGGCGGCCGGACCCGCATCGACGTGACGACGGGGATGCCGACTGCGTCCGCGATCTCGTCACGAGAGCGCAGCTTGGGATCACGTTGGTTCGTGACGAGGATGCAGAGGGCCAAGATCAGTGCGCAGGCGGCCGCGCCTCCCAACACGTACGTGAGCACATCGGTGACGAAGCTTGACCGCCTGCCCGGGGAGGCCGGCTGGATGACGCTTGCGCCAGCCGCGACCTGCCCGGCAGTGGGGTCATGGCCGTCAAGCTGCTTCTCCAGAGCATCGATGTCGAGGACGGTCGAGGCCCGCACGGCCGTGAGGTGGGAAAGGGCCGCGGCGTCGGCTCGGCCGGCTGCGGACGTTCGCCCCCCAGCGGCGAGCCGGTCCGTGACCTTCTTGACCTCCCTGGTCACGTTGGCCAGGCTCGCGTTGAGCGTGTCCAGACGCCCCTGCAGCGCTGCCTGCTGCGCCTTCGTCAGAGCGCGCTTGGTGTCCTGGAGGTAGTCAACGAGCGACTGGGCAACGGCGGACGCGAGGTCCTCCGCCTGGACGGCCGTTGGCCCCGCGGCCTTGATGTTCAGGATCGCGGATGACGGCGCCTCGGCGGACACCCGGTCGGTGATCTCGGCCTGCGTCAGCTCCGGCTGGACTTGCTGCGCAGCGCGCAGCAGGATCTCGGCGCTCGTCGCGATGAGCACCTGCGTGTCGGCGTCGTAGCCACCGGTCTTTCCCGAGCCAGCCTGGGTGGCCTCCGGGAGCAGCACGACGCTGGTGCTCAGGTACGCCGGCGGGGAGAGCACGAGCAGACCGGCGCCCGCGAGGCCACCGATCAAGGCGGCCACGATGATCGCAACTCGACGGCGCCGCAGGACTGCCCATGTCGATCCGAGATCGACGACTTGTTCCGTCATCGCATCCCCCCAGTGCTCTCGTGGCCAACGGCCATCGAACGGTCGGTCTGGGCGGCCGATGCCGCAGTGGTGGAGGAGGGCAGTCGCAGGTCGGTCCGGAGGTCGATGGTTCCGGACCACTCGCCGACGCCGACGAGCGTCGTCGTGGGAACCCGTGCGCCGAATCGGGGCGAGTACCAGCCGAGCGGAGGCTGGGTCTCACCGCGGTGGGCCGACCACTGCAGCGCAACCGGCAGTACGAGGTGCGCTTGACGAGGCTGGCCGTCCCGGCCGGCCCACCTCAGGTCGGCGACGGCGCCGACGAGCTCGGCTGTGACCTCGGGACCGAGATGCCAGGACATCGTCAGCTGGTGCCCTCGACTGCCGGTGAGCGTGTCCGTGATGGTGATCCGTGGTCCCGCGCCGTCAAGGACGACCTCGCGTGCGTGACGCAGCGCCGCGTCCAGCCGCGAGTAGGACGTGTGGTGAGCCGTCCACATCTGCCGGTCCCCCGGGTCGACGTCGCAGCCGTCGACGACGGCGTCCGCGTGTCCGGCCCACATGAAGGGGCCGACCTCGTGCACCTGGTTCTCCCCGTCGACCTCGACGGTGTTGTGCGCACGGGTCGACCGGAAGTAGCTCCGCCACTCGGGCTGCCCGTGGTAGCAGTACGTGCCGGGGTCGACGAGCAGCTCGACGCCGTCGTGACGCACCTCGACCGACAGGGCGTCGGCGTGGCTGTGCGCGGCGATGGAGAGGAACCCGTGCGGGCCGCCGTCGCAGCGGCACCAGATCTCGGGCCCGTCGCCCTGGGGCGTGCGCAGGATGTGGAGCCCGGCATCCGCGAACGCCCGGGGTGCTACCGCAGGACGGTCGACAACCGCCTTCGTCGGGGCGAGCTCCCCCAGGAGCGTGCTCATGACACCCGGGGAGACCGGGGACCACCAATAGCAGGCTCCGAGAGTGGACGCACCGCAGGCAAGCAGGACCGACCAGGGATCGGCGTGGGGGTCGTCGAGGACGAGCGCCCGGCCCTCGTCGCCGTCTCCCTGCCGCGGCGGATGCCCTGCCACGTCGAGCATGGCGGCGGCAGCGTCGAGAGATCCCGCGAGCAGGATGCGGGTCCCATCGTCCAGCGGGTCCCCCGCGGCCTCCGCCTCCACGAGGGCCACCAGCCCGAGCTCGGTGACGAACCGGTGGTAGTCGGTGGCGAGCTCGCGGTTGACGCCAGTGGGGAAGGTGTTGGCCGCCAGCTCCCGCTCCAGCTCGCGCGAGGCGGCTCGGCGCCACCCCTCGCTCTCGGTGAACCATGGAAAGGCGCACGACGCCGCCAGTCTGCCCACGGCCTCGGCAATGGCGTGGTTGTTCGCAGACGACCCGCGGCTCCGGAACGCCGCGAGGTGCTCCTGGTGCCAGCGCAGCTGGGCGAGGGCCTGCGGGTTGTCCTCGAAGAGGTCGCTGACGCCCGGCCAGTCGTCGAGCAACCGGCGCACCCACACCCAGCTCGTGAGGCGCACACCGAGCTCGATCCCGCTCGTCCAGTGGATGCCGGACAGGAACGGGTTACCCGCCCACCACGAGCGGAGCTGGGCCGCAACGAGGTCCGCGTACCTGGCGTCGCTCGTGAGCCACCACGCGGCGGCGAGCACCGTGAGATGGTGGTGGCGGGAGAGCTCCCAGACCGACTTGACGTTGCCCGTGACCCTCTCGTCCCGGTGGTCGATCCCGAACGCCAGGGCGACGTCCGGGGCGCGCCTGCCGGTGACGGGGTCGAGAAACCAGTCGGGGTCCACGACGTCGGGCCGCGGTGTGCCGAGCACGTCCCAGTCACCGGCGAGCAGCCGGTCGGCGGCGGCAACGAGCCGTCGCGCGGCCTCACGGGGAACCAGTGCACGCGCACCAGTCGGAATCGTGCTCACGAACACCCGCGGAGTGAGCAGTCCGGGGACCAGCAGGACCGCCTCTCCGGGATGCACCTGCCGCCCGGCCCACCGGACCTGTCGCACCCGGTCGCCCACCCGCCAGCCGACCTCGCTCGGGGACATCCGGCTGAGGCGGCGGGCGTACCAGCCCAGTGACCTACTCATGGAGCCACCCTGCTTCCCAAGGCGGCACTCTCGGCGACGGCGATGGTGGCCCGGGTCGTGGCGACGATGGATTCCACGTCGATCGGCATCGGCGCCCCCTCTCGGACTGCTTGGAGGAAGGACCGCAGCATCTGACGCTGGCCCTTGTCCTGACCGAGTGACCGTTTGACGTTCTTGCCCGATCTACCCCACACGGTCGCTCGGGCGAAGTTGTCCAACCGCGCGTTCCGCCCGTTGCCGGAGACGTCGAGCGTCTCCTTGGGGAACCGGCTGTCGCCATCTGTCGCGTAGGTGATGGTGGCCAGTGAGCCGTCGGCGTGCCGAAGCACCACATGGAGGTCCAGGTTCGACGTCTGCTGGGCGGTGACCTCGACCGGGGCATGACCGATCCACGCGCTCACGGTGTCGATGAAGTGCCCGCCCTCGCCGAGGAAACGAGAACCTTCGAGCCCCTCGTCGAGATACCAGCTCGATGGGTCGAGCCGCCCTGCGTTGACCAGGTAGCGCACGCTCATGGGGCCTGCCACCGGGCCGAATCGCTGGCGGAGCATGGTGAACAGTGGGGCGAAGCGGCGGTTGAAGCCGACCATGAGCCGATCGTTGCCGGTGCGTTCGACGACCGCGAGGACTCGGTCGACGTCCGATCGAGTGAGCGCCAAGGGCTTCTCGACGAAGACCGCCTTGCCGGCCTCGAGCGCACGGCACACGAAGTCGGCGTGGGAGTGATGGCGCGTGACGACGAAGACGGCGTCGATGCCCGGGTCGTCGAGGACGGTGCGGACATCGGTCGTGGCCTCGTCGAAGCCGAACTTCCGCTGTGCATTGACGGCGGACAGGGAACGCGTGGTCGCCACCGTGGCCAACGTGGCCATGGGGTCGGCCGCGAGGTGCGGAAGCAGCATCGACGTGGCGTAGTTGCCTGCGCCAATGAAGCCGAGCCGCACTGTTGCGCGGTTCTCAGGTGTACTCGAGGGCAGCGCTGACTTCGGCCTGACATGACCGTTGCGTTGCGGCTGAGGGAGGCTCGCCCCGGATGGCAGCGCCGGTGACCTCGCCGGAGGGACCGGTTCTGGTGCCGACGACGAGGTGGCGGACGAAGACGAGTGGTGGGCACCCGGCGAGCTCAGCGGCATACGGCACTCGTCGTACTCGAAGAGATGTCCCACCCCATGGAGTGTGCCGTCGCGCAACTGCGCGTAGACGTCCTCGGCATCCACCACGGGATGCGTTCCGGAGACAAGGGTGGCGACCTCCACGGAGCCCGACGCCAGCAGGTCGACAAAACACTGCAGGTTCCGCCGCTCGGTCCATCGCACGTAGCCCACGGGGTAGTCGATCCCGCGCAGCTCATACTGGTCGTCGTAGCGTCCGGGACCATAGGAGCGTGAGAAGCGAACGTCGAGCTCCTTCTCGTAGTACGCGTTCCACGGGAGGTCCAAGCGGGTCTTCCCGATGTCGACGACCCGCGCCCGGTCTCTGGCGAGCTTGGCCGCCAGCTCGACTGGACCGTTGCTGCTCCCGCCGGCAGCCAGGAAC
>DASUQN010000062.1:0-4563 GCA_036280515.1 Intrasporangium sp.
GTCTCGCCGAGGAGGGCGTGGCGGAACGTGTAGGCGGGCGGCCACTTCGTCTCCAGGACGTGGTGCTCCACGGTCTGGGCGATCGCGGCCTCGAGCTCGGCCTCCGGCAGTCCCATGACCCGGTCCAGGAGCTCATGACCGATGTATCGGCCACCCTTGAGCGAGACGGCACGGACGACGGCCTGGGCCGTCTCGTCGAGGCGCTCGATGCGCGCGCGGAGGACCCGGCCGAGCCCACCGCTGATCTGCTGACCGGCCACCGCGCTGGCGGCGAGCTCCTCCGCGAAGAAGGGGTTGCCCTCGGCGCGGTGGGTGATCTCGCGCAGGGTGCCTGCATCGGTGGGAATGCCCTCGATGCTGCCGACGATCTCGTCCACGGCTGCGTCCGGCAGCGGCGGGAGACTGACGTGGGTCACGTGCGGGATGCGGTCCCAGACGGCCAGCGTCTCGTGCAGGGGATGCTTGCGGTGGAGGTCGTCGGCCCGGTAGCTCGCCACGAGGCCGACCGGGGTCGTGAATGCTCGGGTCAGCAGAAGCGTGAGCAGGTCGCGGGACGAGTGGTCGGCCCAGTGCACGTCCTCGATGACGACAAGTGTCGGCCGGTCAGCGCCGAGGGCGGTGAGGAGCGCATGGACCGACTCGGCGACGAGGCCCGGGCTGGCCTCCCTCGCCGAGTCGGTGATGCCCGCGGTGTCGCCGTCCCTGCGTGGGAGGAGCCGGGCCAGGCTCGGGTGGGACCCGAGAACCTGCGTGACGACATTGGGCGCCATGCCGTCGAGCAAGCCGATGAGCTCTACGAAAGGGAGGTACGCGAGAGCACTACCGGCCTGCCCGACACAGTGGCCGGTGACGGTGAGCCATCCGGCCTGGTCCGCGTCGGACGTCAGCTGCAAGAGGAGACGCGACTTGCCGATGCCGGCGTCCCCGGACAGGACGGCGACGCCACCGCGAGAGCCATCGGGCGAGTCGACGAGCCCGATGGCTCCCGCGAGGCGGGCCAGGTCCGAGTCGCGTCCGACCATCGCCCCGGTTGTGAACGGCATACGCCGAATTATCCGGGATGGGTCTGACAGCGTCTCGTGGGGTCCGGGAACCGTGGAGGTGGTGGCGGCGGCGGTCACGGAGTGTCTCTGTGCAGTGGTCACGGGCGAACCGGTCCAGGGCGCGGAGGCCCGGGTCAGTGGGCCCGGGCCGGCCTGGCCAGCCGGGGCACCTCGTTGGTGCGCCGGCGGTGGGCCCGCTCCGCGATCCTGAGCGACGCGTCCGTCCGCTGACGCCAGCCCCTGCGCTGAGGCAAGCCGTAGCGGGCCTCGATCTCGGCCTTCAGGAACTCCGGCGTCATCAAGGTGATTGACGTGGTCATGATCTTTCCTCTGTCTTGTCGTGCTCTTTTGTTGACTCCTCCAGCGTCGGCTGATGAGGTAGGCGGCCACATCGGACGTCATCCCTATCTCCCGGGCACGGTCACTGAGGTCACTACCTCAGACGGCTGAGGCAAGGGGCTACGCACTACCTCAGAGACCCCTCAGGGATCCCTCCAAGCCCCCGCAACGCCCCTCAGGCGGACGTTGCGACGTACCGCCCCTGGGAACGGGGCTTGCATTTAGGTAAGCCTTACCTATTCAATGGCGCCCGTGACTGTGACGGCCGACGCGGCGACCCAGACGCACTGTGGGCTGCCCTGGCTGGCGGATCTCGCGGGACGCGGCTCGTTGCCGGCGATCGTCACCCCCGACGTGACGGTGACGTACGCCGACCTGGCCGCACGCGTCGCCGCCGTTGCCGACGGCCTCGTCGGCACGCGGCGGCTCGTGCTCGTGGAGGGCGCCAACCGACTTGACAGTCTCATCGGCTACCTCGGTGCCCTCCTCGGCGGGCACGTGGTCCTTCTCGTCCCGAGCGGGAACGAGCCGGCCTGCGAGGCGATGCGAGCGGCATACGACCCCGATGTCGTCCTGGCGGCCGATGGCACCGTCACGCTGCTGCGACAGGGCTCCACGCACGACCTGCATCCCGACCTTGCGCTCCTGCTCAGCACCAGCGGATCCACCGGTTCACCCAAGCTCGTCCGCCTGTCCTGGGAGAACCTTTCCGCCAACGCGGAGCAGATCGCGACCTACCTCGACATCCGCGAATCTGACTGCGCGGCAACCACCTTGCCGCTTCACTACTGCTACGGGCTGTCCGTCGTCCACAGCCACCTGAGCCGCGGTGCGAGCATCGCCCTGACGGATCTCTCGGTCGTCGACGAGTGCTTCTGGACCTTGTTCCGGGAGGCAGGCGCCACGACCCTGGCGGGAGTGCCCTACACCTTCGAGCTGCTCGAGCGGGTCGGGTTTGCGTCGATGGACCTGCCCCGGCTGCGCTATGTGACGCAGGCGGGCGGACGGCTCGATCCCGAACGGGTGCGCCACTGGGCCTCGGTGGGGCAGGCGCGTGGCTGGGACCTCTTCGTCATGTACGGCCAGACGGAGGCCACCGCGCGGATGGCCTACCTGCCACCAGCCCGCGCCCTCGAGCACCCGGCGAGCATCGGGGTGCCGGTCCCCGGCGGGTCCTTCGAGATCGTCGACGGCGAGCTGGTCTACTCCGGTCCCAACGTCATGCTCGGATACGCGGAGACTCCGGCTGACCTGGCTCTCGGTCGGACGGTCGACCGGCTCCGCACCGGTGATCTGGGCCACCAGACCGAGGCGGGACTCTACGCAGTCACCGGTCGTCGGAGCCGCTTCACGAAGGTGCTCGGGCACCGGATCGACCTGGACCGGGTCGAGGCGAGTCTGCGGGCCGCCGGGCACGACGCACGCTGCGCCGGTCGGGAGGGCCTCATCGCCGTGGCGGTGTGTGATGCCGCCGGCCGCGGGGTGGACCACGGAGCCGTGCGCCGGCTCGCGAGCCGCCAGTCCGGAGCCCCCGCCTCCGCCATCCAGGTCGTCGTTGTCGTGGAGCACGCCCGGCTCAGCACCGGGAAGACGGACCACGCCGCCATCCTCCGGCTGGTGGACCGACTCGGGGACGAGGGAGCCGAGCCCGGACGGGTCGCAAGCGTGGCGCAGATCTACGCGGCAGCACTGGGGCGGGCCGACGTCGAGGAGGGCTCGACGTTTGTCTCGCTGGGTGGCGACTCCCTGTCCTACGTCGAGGTGTCGATCCGCCTCGAGGGCCTTCTCGGGACGCTTCCCGCCTCCTGGCACCTCACGCCGGTCGCGCAGCTCCAAGAGCTGGCTGGCGAGCCTGCAGAGGGGGCTCGCCGAGCTGAAGCGGCGGCCTCGAACACCTCCCTGGTCGCCGATGGGCCCAAGCCGGTTCAGCGGCGCCGCACCATCGAGACGAACGTGTGGCTGCGCGCCCTGGCGATCGTCCTCATCGTCGGGACGCACGCAGACCTCTTCTCGCTCCAGGGCACCGCCCACGCCCTGCTGGTCCTCGTCGGCTTCAACGCGGTCCGCTTCGCACTCGCCTCCGAGGAGCGCCGGGACCGCGTGCGGGCGTTGGGGCGAGGAGCCGTTCGAGTGGTGCTGCCGACGCTGGCCGTGATCGTCCCTGCCCATTTCATCTGGGGCTACTACGAGCCGCGCAACCTGATCCTCGCCAACTGGTTGCTCGGCGAGCAGCGGCTCGGCCCGCCATGGCGGTTCTGGTTCATCGAGGCCCTCGTGGTTGCCCTGGTCATCAGCATCGTCCTCGTCGCCCTGCCCGCCTTCGCGCGGGCCGAGAAGCGCTGGCCCTTTGCGCTCCCGCTCGTCCTGACCGCTGCGGCCTTCACCCTGCGACTCGACCTCTATCCGCTGCCGGGTCCGCGGATGCAGGGGTCCGCCCTGGTCGTCCTCTTCCTCTTCTTCCTCGGCTGGTCGATCGCACGCGCCGGCACCCGACGCCAGCAGTGGATCGTCACGGTGGCCGCTGTCGGGGCGGTCGGCACCTTCTCGGGCAACCCGGCGCGCGACCTGCTCTCGCTCGCCTTCGTCCTGCTGCTCGTGTGGAAGCCGGTGTCGCGGATACCGGCGACCCTCGTGCCGGTGGTCCATGTCCTCGCCGCGAGTTCGCTCTACATCTACGTCATCCACTGGCAGGTGCTCGAGCATCTCTGGGGCAGTCCGGTCCCGGCCTTCGCGGCGTCGCTCGCCGTGGGCGTCGCCTACTGGTGGGTCTGGAGCAAGGGTGCGCCGATGGCCCTTCGCGCCCTACGCCGGGGGCGGCGCCGCCTCACCGAGCGGCGTGCTCTGCTCCCCACCATCGCGCGGGCGGACTGACGCTCAGTGGCTGCTGCGCCCGGTTGAGCTCTGCAGGCAGCCGCCGACCCTGTGCAGGCAGCCGCTAGAGCCAGCCGCGCTCCTGGGCGATCCTGGCAGCCTCGGCGCGAGTGGCCGTCCCAGTCTTGCCGATCGCGGAGCTCAGGTGATTGCGCACGGTCCCCGCCGACAGGTGCACGCGAGCGGCGATCACGGCGACGGTCCCGCCGGAGAGCGCGACACGGAGCACCTCGCGCTCCCGGTGGGTGAGCGGGTTGATCCCCTCCGCGAGGGACTCGGCCGCCAGCTCCGGGTCGACCACGCGCAGCCC
>DASUQN010000063.1:0-2199 GCA_036280515.1 Intrasporangium sp.
GCGTCCCACCACTCCTCGACCCAGGACCGGACCTCGGGGTCGGCGATGGCGTCGGCGACGGTCTCGTGGCCCATCGTCGAGGCCGCGTAGGCCATGAGCGAGTGCGACCCATTGAGCAGCCACAGCTTGCGCTGCTCGAACGGCCGGACGTCGTCGACGAGGGTCGCGCCCGCGGTGTCCCAAGCGGGTCGGCCGTTGGGGAAATCCCCGGCGAGGACCCACTCCGTGAAGGGCTCGGTGGGCACGGTCGCGGGGTCGTCGACGCCGAGCTGTCGCACCACCTCGGCTCGGTCATCGTCGGTCGTGGCTGGGGTGATCCGGTCGACCATCGTCGTGACGAACGAGACGTTGGCCGCGACCCAGCCGTCGAGCAACGGGTCGACGGCCCGTGCGAGGTCACCCACGACGCGCGCTGCCATCTCCCCGTTCTCGGGCACGTTGTCGTTGGGCACGATCGCGACTCGCCCGGCCCCGGCGGCGCGGCGGGCGAGCAGTCCCGCGGTGAGCCGGCCCGGAGTCGTCGTGACGACACCACCGGCCGGGTCGTCCCGAAGCGCTGCGATGTCGGCGGCCACGTCCGTCGCAGCGACGTCGAGCCCGCCGTCTGGTGCCCGTCGATACCCCGCCTCCGTGACGGTGATCGTCACCAAGGCCAGGAGGGGGTCCGCGAAGTAGCCGCGAAGGGCGCCCAGGTCGTCCGCCGGGTGCACGGCGCTGAGGCTCGAGATGACCTCGGGGCGCGGGCCCTCGGGGCCGCGGACGAGAAGGGTGTAGAGAGCGTCCTGGCCGGTGAGCGTCTCCGCGACGGCCGGTGACCGGCCCGTGAAGGCGGCGTAGCCCCAGTCAGCCGCGTCCGCCGCCTGCTCCGTGTACCACGCGGCGTGGGCCCGGAAGAAGTTCCCGACGCCCAGGTGCACCATGCGCGCGGGAGCCGCCGGACGCCCGTCGGTCTGACGGCTCAGCCGACGCGCGGGCGAGGCCACGCTGGGAGACGGCTCAGCGGCATACGATTCGGTCTGCTCGCTCACAGCTTGAACGCCTCCGTGGGATCGTGGTCACGAGGTCGACGGCACTCGGCAGGAGTCTACGAGACGTGCCAGGTCGCACCGGGGTCGACCTGGAGGCGCGCGTGTCGACGAAGCCGGAGAAACCGTGAGTTGCCGCGAGTTGCCGCTGGCGCTTGTCACGGCTCGGGCGCCCGGCAACAGTGGGGGCGTGACGACAGCGCTGCCCACCTCAGAGGAGTCCCCCGAGCTCGCCGCTCGGCGAGCCGCGCGACTCGGCGGGCCCGACGGAGTCCTCCTGGCCGACGCCGTGACCCGCTTCATCGTGGACCAGCTCGATGCCACGGACCTCGACGGCAAGAGCGTCTGCATCATCGTCCCCGACGCCACCCGCAGCTGCCCGATGCCCCTCCTGCTCAAGGCGGTCCACGGCGCGTTGCACGGTCGGGTGGCACGGATGACGACACTCATCGCGCTGGGCACCCACCAGCCGATGAGCGAGAGGGCCCTCGCCCGCCATCTCGGGTTCACGGCGGGACGGCTCGAGGAGACGTACCCCGGCATGGCCGTCGTCAACCACCAGTGGTGGGACCCGGAGACGTTCGCCGACCTCGGCACCATCCCGGCGTCGCGCCTCGAGGAGCTGTCCGAGGGGCGCCTCTCGATGGACGTCCCGGTGCTGCTCAACCGGGCGGTCGTCGAGCACGACGTGGCGCTCGTCGTCGGACCGGTCCTGCCGCACGAGGTCGTCGGCATGTCCGGTGGCAACAAGTACTTCTTCCCCGGCGTCGCCGGCCAGGCGATCATCGACGTCTCCCACTGGCTCGGCGCCCTCATCACCTCGGCGGAGATCATCGGCACGACGGGGATCACGCCGGTCCGTGCGCTCATCAACGAGGGCGCCGCCCTGGTGCCCGCGCGGAAGCTCGCCTTCTGCGTCGTCGGCGCGAGCGGATCGCTCGATCTGCACTCGGTGTCGTTCGGCGACACGCTGGCGGCCTGGGCCAACGCGGCCGAGGTGTGCGCGGCCACCCACGTCACGTACCTCGACGAGCCGGTCAGCCGCGTCATCTCGATCATCCCGCAGATGTACGAGGACATCTGGACGGGAGCCAAGGGCTTCTACAAGCTCGAGCCGGCCGTCGCGGACGGTGGCGAGGTGATCCTCTATGCGCCGCACATCGCCGAGATCTCG
>DASUQN010000064.1:0-8134 GCA_036280515.1 Intrasporangium sp.
CGAGCGTGCCAAGCGCGTCGACGCCCTGGGCCTCGAGATCGCGGCCGCCGCGAAGGACGCCGGGCAGCCCGTCGGCGCCGGCGCCCTCGCCGAGGTCCATGAGACCCTCGTCGCCCTCATCGGGGACGAGGAGGCGGAGAAGAAGGTGCTCACCGGCGCTCTCGTCAAGGCCCTCAGCTACTCCGGGTTCGGGTCGGTCGACATCGAGGGCGCCGTCGCGATCGAGGACGACGAGCCGGCCCTGACCGTCATCGAGGGGGAGGGTGGTCGAGGCGCCGCGGAGGAGGCCACGTCGACCGTCGACCTCGAGGAGCGGCGTCGGGCCAAGCGCGAGGCGCAGCGCAACCGACTCACCGGAGCGCTCCAGGTCGCGCGGGACGCGACCCGCGCGGCGGACCGCCAGGTCGCGGTGCTGTCCGCGCGTCAGGAGGAGGTCAGCGAGGGGATCGCCGACCTGGAGCGCCGGCTGGCCACGGCGCGGGAGCGACTGGCGAAGGTCACGGCCGAGCTCGAGCAGGCAGCCGCCGAGCGAGACCGCCGCGAGAGCGCTGAAGCCGCCGCCGAGCGAGCGCTCGCCGACCACGACGCGGACTCCTGAGACAGCGGCAGCCAGCTGAGCGGCATACGGCATGGACTCAGGAGCGGTGCCTGAGGAGGCGGCGGAGGCGGCTGCGGGTGTCCCTGTCCTTGGCCTTCTGGCGCGTGTCCTGCACCTCCCGCTCACCGGGCTGCAGCTCCGCGAGGTCGGGCACCAGTTCGTACTTGTGGGAGTACACGTCGAACAGGGCGATGAGCAGCGCCGCCATCGGGACCGCGACGAAGGCGCCACCGATCCCGAACAGCGAGGCCCCGAAGAGTACTGCGGCGAACGACACGGCCGGATGCACGTCGACGGCGTACGCCGAGATCCGCGGCTCCAGCGTGACGTTCTCGATCTGCTGGTAGACGATCGCGAAGGCCAGCACGGCCAGGCCCTGCCACGGCTTCTCGCCGATGAGCCCGATGAGGACGGGCAGGGCGATGGCGATGTAGGTGCCAACCGTCGGGACGAACTGGGCGACGACGCCGGTCCAGATGCCGAGCGCGAGCCAGTAGGGCATCCCGATGATGAGCATGAAGAGGGCGGAGAGGCTGCCGCAGATCGCCGCCAGCACGACGCGTGCGGTGACGTAGCCGCCGGTCTTGCGCACCGCCAGCTCCCACATGAGTCCGAACGCCTCCTGCTGTCGCTGCGGCACGAGCTGCGCGAGCCAACGCCGCAGCCGTGGCCCGTCGGCGGAGAAGTAGAACGTGAAGAAGGCGAAGGTCAGGGTGCCGAAGGCGGCAGCCACGACGGACGCGACGAAGCCGAGGAGGCCACCGGCGAGGTTCTGCGCGATCGTCGTCAGAGTTGACGTACCGACCCCGAGCCGGTCGAGCATGCCCTGGTAGTCCAGCTCGATGCCGAAGCGCTCGGCAGCCCACCGCGTCAGGTCCTCGAGGAGCTGGGGCACCGACTGGGCGAAGGTGCCGATCTGGTCGGAGAGCAACCGGCCGAAGAGGAAGAGGAAGGCGCCGAACAGGATGAGGCTGCCGAACATGACGAGCGCCGTCGCGACCCCGCGCTTCATCGACGTGCTCAGCTTGGCGACCGCTGGCTCCATGGCGATGGACGCGAGGAACGCGAGGATGAGCGAGAAGATCACGCCACCGGCGTCCGAGAGGACGAACCTGGCGAGGGCGACCAGGGCGACCACGGCCACCACCACCCACGCCGCCCGCCAGACGCTGTAGCGGTCGAGGTGGATCTGGACGTCAGTGGCGCCATCGGGTGTGCGCGACCTGCGGTCGTCCGCCTCCTGGGGACGGAGGTCCTCCGCCTGCTGCGGGCGGCGGTCGTCCGCTTGCTCGGGACGCCGGTCGTCCGCTGGCTCCGGACGGGGCTCGGCCCCCGGATCGTCGCTCATGGACGCATCCTTGCAGCGGCTGGGCGTGCGCGCACCGGTGGCACGCACAGCCCCTCCCGATTTCGTGTCCACCCGGTCAACCGTGTAGTCTCACCGTCGCACAACAGGTCAGCCCACCGCCTCGCGCACGGGCTGGCCGTGCCCCAATAGCTCAGTCGGCAGAGCGTTTCCATGGTAAGGAAAAGGTCTAGGGTTCGATTCCCTATTGGGGCTCTGGTCGGTCGGCATGGCCCTCGCGGGCTCCCCGGCAGCCCATGGCGGGGTAGCTCAGCTGGTTAGAGCGCACGACTCATAATCGTGAGGTCGCGGGATCGAGTCCCGCTCCCGCTACCACGACGAGGACCCGGGCGATTTCAGGAAACGCCCGGGTCTCGCGTATTCTTGGTCGTCGCGTGCGCGCTCGGCGAGCGCGTGACTCCGAGACCCGATTCACCCGAAGTCCTTCCGAGAGCAGGTTGTTGTGGCCAGCAAGAGCACGGACGTCCGTCCCAAGATCACCATGGCGTGTGCCGACTGCAAGCACCGCAACTACATCACGAAGAAGAACCGCCGCAACAACCCGGACCGGCTCTCCTTCAACAAGTTCTGCCCGAACTGCGGCAAGCACACCGAGCACCGCGAGACGCGCTGATCGCGTCCCTGGATCGCAAAGCTCCCTCGGCCACGTGGCCGGGGGAGCTTTTCTCTGCCGTATGCCGCTGAGCTCGCGCCCGAGGCACGTGCACGCCCAGCCCTCCCGCGCCGATAGGCTGCCGCCATGCCGGTGAACGCTGACTTCCAGGGACGCACGTACCCGCCGACGGAGCCCTACCGCGTGGGCGCGGCGAAGATCCGTGAGTTCGCCGAGGCGGTCGGGTCCGACGACCCCGTCCACACGGATGTCGAGGTCGCTCGGACGCGCGGGTACGCGGACGTCATCGCGCCACCCACCTTCGCGGTCCTCATCGCCCAGCAGTGCGACGCGCAGCTGATCCGCGACCCCGAGGCGGGCATCGACTTCTCCCGGGTCGTCCACGGCGAGCAGAAGTTCGTCCACCACCGTCCGCTCACGGCGGGCGATGTCGTCATCGGCACGCTCCACGTGGACACGGTCCGGGAGACCGGCGGTCACGCAATGGTGACTACGCGCACGGAGCTCGCCACCGAGGCCGGTGAGCCGGTCTGCACGGCCACGTCGACCATCGTCATCCGAGGAGGCGAGTGATGAGCGAGCCCAGCGCAGCCACGACCGTGCGTCGCGCGGCCGACGTCTCCGTCGGTGACCAGCTCCCGGCTACGACGATCCACGTCGACCGGGCGCGGCTCGTGCAGTACGCCGGGGCCTCCCTCGACCGCAACCGAATCCATTGGGACGAGCGCTTCGCCACGTCGGTCGGACTGCCCGACGTCATCGCGCATGGCATGTTCACCATGGGGTCGGCCGTGACTGTCGTCAGCGAGTGGGCAGGCGATGCGGGCCGGGTCGTCGAGTACGGTGCGCGGTTCACGAACATGGTCGTGGTGCCCTATGAGGGTGGCGCCGACATCGAGGTGTCCGGTGTCGTCAAGGCGGTCGACCCGGGGACGAAGCGGGTCACCGTGGAGCTGACCGCGACGGCTGCCGGGCAGAAGGCGCTCGGCCGCGCTCTGGCCGTCGTCCGGCTCGACTGACCGGGCGGGCGCGCCGCGTGCGAGAGGAACACGACGTCCCCCTGTCGTCGCTGACGACGATGCGGGTCGGCGGGCCGGCGTCGAGACTCATCACCGTCGAGACGACCGATGAGCTCGTCGACGCCGTCCGTGAAGTCGACGACGCGGAGGAGCCGCTGCTCGTGCTCTCCGGAGGGTCCAACCTCGTCGTGGCGGACCGGGGGTTTCCCGGCACGGTGGTGCGGGTCGCCACCACGGGCGTCACTCGGGAGTCCGTCGACTCCTGCGGCGGGGCCATGGTCCGCGTGGCGGCCGGAGAGGACTGGGACGGCCTGGTGGCCTGCGCCGTGGAGCGGCGCTGGGCGGGGATCGAGGCGTTGAGCGGCATCCCGGGCCTGACGGGGGCCACCCCGATCCAGAACGTCGGCGCCTACGGGCAGGAGGTCGCGCAGACCATCGCGCAGGTGCGCACGTGGGACCGTGAGGAGCAGGCGGTGAGGACCTTCTTCAACGCCGACTGCCGGTTCACCTACCGCCACTCGCGCTTCAAGGGCACCGACCGCTTCGTCGTCCTCGACGTGCTCTACCAGCTCGAGGTGGCCGACCTCAGCCGTCCCATCGCGTACGCGGCGCTCGCCGATGGCCTCGGTGTCCCGCTCGGCACGCGCGTGCCGCTCGCGGACACCCGCGCAGCGGTGCTCGACCAGCGGCGCAAGCGCGGCATGGTGCTCGATGCGGCTGACCACGACACGTGGTCGTGCGGGTCCTTCTTCACCAACCCGATCCTGACCAAGGCGGAGTTCGACGAGTTCGCCGAGCGTGCGGCCGAACGGCTGGGATTCGAGGCGCCCGCGCCACCCCGGTTCGCCGAGCCGGACGGACGCGTCAAGACCAGCGCTGCGTGGCTCATAGAGAAGGCCGGCTTCGCCAAGGGCTTCGGCCTGCCCGCGCCGGCCGCCCTGTCGACCAAGCACACGCTGGCCGTGACCAACCGGGGCGGGGCGACCGCGTCCGACGTCCTGGCGCTGGCCCGCGAGCTCCGCGACGGCGTGGAGGACGCCTTCGGCATCCGCCTGGTCAACGAGCCGGTCCTCGTCGGCGAGCAGCTCTGACGGCCCTCGGCTCGACGCCCGGCAGACTCAGGGCCCCGCCGCGCAGGGGGGCGTCACTTGGTCAGCGACGCCTGGATGACCAGGGCCTTGATCGCCTTGTCGGTCGTCGAGACCTGGTAGGCCGGCCGGTGGAACATCAGCCCCAGCGGGCTGGAGCCCTTGTCGATCTTGTAGATGAGCCAGCCGGTACGGGTCTCGCCGCGCTTCGCCGTCTTGATGGGCTTGGCGAAGTCCGGGCCGAACTCGCTCGTCGGCCGGGCGTACGAGTCGCCGTACTTGAGGGTCACGTACCGGGGCGGCAGCTCGGCCGTGTAGCGGTCCCCAGCTGCGAACTTGACGCTCACGCCAACGATCTCGAAGGCCTCGGACGCCACGGGATGCCCCTTGGGCCAGCGCATGTTGCGCACCACCTGGGTCGCCGTGATCGTGTGGCCGAGAGCCGGGTCCTTCAGGGTCACCTTGACGGGGGTCTTGGTGGGCTGTGCGACGACCGGGGTGGTCGTGGTCTCAGTCGTTTCCGGCGTCGGAGTGCCAGCCGTCGTGGGTGGCGTCGTCCCCGTCGAGGCGGGTGTCTGCTCCCGGGTCGGATCTGCCGTCACGGGGGCCTCGCTGCTGCACGCGGCGAGCACGAGGAGCGGGGCCACCGCGACCGTGGCCCCGAGTCGGCGGAGCCGGTTCTTTCGGGCCATGCGAGTGCTTGCGGGGGGCTGTTTCTCTGTCGTCATATCCGGTCCAGCATGAACGCCGGACCGAAGATCGAGCAAACTGGCACCGCCCACCGGACGGACGTCACACGGGCAAAGCGGACTTCTCCGGCGCGGCGGCGAGCCATTCGTCGATGTCCCGCAGCGCCGCGGAGCGGACCGGCTCGGGCGCCCGGCTGGCGAGGATCGAGCCGCGAGCCAGGTCGGCCAGAACCGGGTCCGGGCAGCCCAGGTCGCGCGCCATGTCGTACTGGTGGGCGAGCCGGTTGCCGAAGAGGAGCGGGTCGTCGGCCCCGAGAGCGACCCGGATGCCGGCGTCGAGGATCTGGGTGAGGGGCACCTCTTCGGGCCCCGCGTAGACCCCGAGGGCGATGTTGCTGCCGGGGCACACCTCGAGGGCGACTCCTGCCTCGGCCACGGCGTCGAGGACCTGCGGGTCCTCGACCGAGCGCACCCCGTGACCGATTCGGTCGGGGTCCAGGTACTCCAGCGTCTCCATCACCGACTGCGCCCCCAGCAGCTCGCCACCATGGGGGACGAGCGCGAGGCCTGCCTTCCGGGCGATCGCGAAGGCGGGCGCGAAGTCGGCGACGAGGCCGCGGCGCTCGTCATTGGACAGCCCGAAGCCCACGACCTCGCCTGGGCCACTCCCGGCGTACCTGGCGGCGAGACGGGCCAGCGTGCGAGCCTCGAGCGGGTGCCGCATCCGGCTGGCAGCCACGATGATGCCGACGCCGATCCGCCCCTCCGCCGAGACCGCACGCGCCTCGTCGAGCACGATCTCGATGGCGGGCGTGATCCCGCCGACGAACGGGGCGTAGGACGTGGGATCGATCTGGAGCTCGAGCCACCGCGAGCCCTCGGCAGCGTCGTCCTCGGCAGCCTCCCGGACGATGCGACGCATGTCGTCCTCCCCGCGCACGCAGGCTCGCGCCGTGTCGTACAGGCGCTGGAAGCGGAACCAGCCACGCTCGTCCGTGGCCTTGGCCAGGTGAGGCGGCCAGTCGCCGAGCAGGGCGTCGGGCAACGGCAGGCCGTGCTTCGCGGCGAGGTCGCGCACGGTGGCGATGCGCATGGACCCGGTGAAATGCAGGTGGAGGTGCGCCTTGGGCAGCACCTCCACCGATCGGGCCTCCCGGGGGGCTCTCGTCACTCGCGGGCCGTTTCGTTGGTCGTCTCGTCGATGATGTGCACTGCAGCCTCCTCCGCGGATGCCGCGGCACCGTCGATCCCCACGTCGCGGGCCCACAGCTCCTTCTCCGTGTCCTCGTGGGCGCCCTCGTCGTCGGACACCAACCGCCCGGCGCGTCGGTCGCCGACCTCGCTGTCCCCGACCCAGTCGTCCTGCGCATCGATCGAGTCGGGATCGTCACCGCCGATCCGGTCATCCTCGTCGAGGCCGCTCTCGTTGTGCGGCGCGCCGTATGCGGAGTCGGGGTCGGGTTCCTCCTGGAGGATGCGCTGGTCGATCGTCTCCTCGAGGGACTGCTCGTAGGCGGTGGTGCCGAAGGCGTTCGAGCCCCGTGCGGTGTCCGGCGGCGAGTAGCCACGGTCAAGGGCATCCTCGACACCGTCGCTGACCAGGGTGTCCTCAGGCTGGAGCTGGTCCTCGTCATCGACGCTGTAGGTCGTCAGGTCGTCGGAGATGCTCTCGTTGGGCTCCGTGCCACTCATGTTGGGTTCCTTCCTGGTTCAGCGCGTCATCGGGCGCTCTGTGTCATACCCACCTGCACGCCGCGATCGGCAGAGACCTTCTCGGCTGCGGCCAGCGCGACGCACGTCGCCACGCCGGCCATGGCGGTGCGGACCTCCTCGAGCGTCGGGAAGCTGGGGGCGAGGCGGATGTTGCGATCCCGGGGGTCATGCCCGTGGGGGAACGCGGCGCCGGCTGGCGTCAGCGCGATGCCGGCCTCCCTCGCGAGGGAGATGACCCGGGACGCGGTGCCGTCGATGACGTCGAGGTTGACGAAGTAGCCGCCCGTCGGGTGGCTCCACTCGGCGATACCGCGGCCGGTGAGCCGTGCGCCGAGGGCCTCGTCGACTGCGGCGAACTTCGGGGCGAGGATGTCCCGGTGCTTGGCCATGTGGTCCCGGACCCCCTGCGCCGACCCGAAGAACTCGGCGTGCCGGAGCTGGTTGACCTTGTCCGGTCCGATGGAGCCCATGGACAGGTGCCTGAGGTACCAGGCGATGTTCGCCTCGCTCGCAGCGAGCACGGCGACGCCGGCGCCGGCATAGCTGATCTTGGAGGTGGATGCGAAGACGATGGGCCGGTTCGGGTGCCCCGAGGCGGCCGCCAGGGACAGGATGTCGGCGCTCTTGGCCTCGTCCTCGGTGAGGTGGTGGAACGCGTAGGCGTTGTCCCAGAAGATGGTGAAGTCCGGCGCGGCCGTCGGCATCGCGGCCAGCCGTGCCGCGATCTCCTGCGAGACGACGGCACCGGTCGGGTTCGAGTAGGTCGGGACGATCCAGATGCCCTTGACGGTCGGGTCGTCCTTGACGAGCGCCTCGACCGCAGCCATGTCCGGTCCGTCCGGCCGCATCTCGACCGTGACCATGTCGATGCCGAAGGACCCGACGAGCGAGAAGTGACGGTCGTAGCCGGGGACCGGGCAGATGAACGTGACCCGCTCCTCCTGCGACCAGGGCCGGGGGGACTCGACACCGCCGTGGAGGAGGAAGTCGACGATCGTCGTGTGCATCATGGTCAGGCTCGAGTTGCCCCCGACGATGACCTGGGACG
>DASUQN010000065.1:0-4110 GCA_036280515.1 Intrasporangium sp.
TGAGGAACCAGCGGTGGCCGAAGGGATCGCGCAGCACGGCGACTCGCCCGACGCCCGCGTCCTCGGGGCCGCGGTCGAGGCGCGCACCGGCCGCGACCGCCTGCTGGGCCAAGGCGTCGACGTCGTCAGTCTGCAGGTGCAGGGTCACCGCAGCCCCGCGCGTCTCGTCCGCAGCCTCCACGCCGACCTCGGCGAAGGGTTCCGACAGCATAAGGCGGGCTCCGTCGATGGAGACCTCGGCATGCCCCACTCGCCCGTCGGGCATGACGATGGGCTCGTACGAAACGACGGCGTCGAATGCCCGGGCGTAGAAGTCGATGGCGGCCCGGGCGTCGGCGACACAGATGTACGGAGTCAGCTTCGCCATCCCGTGACGGTAGCGTGATGCCCCGTGAGTCAGCCTGCCAGCGCCCCCATCACCATCCGGGACATCAGCGCCGAGGAGCATCTCGCGTGGTTGCACAGCCAGCCCTCCGCGAGCTTCCTGCAGACCCCCGCCTGGGGAAGGGTCAAGACCGACTGGCGCCACGAGTCGCTCGGCTGGTTCGAGGGCGACACCATGGTCGGGGCGGCACTCGTGCTCCACCGCAGCCTGCCGAAGATCGGACGGACGCTGGCCTACCTCCCGGAGGGCCCCTGCCTCGACTGGGACTCGCCCAGGTTGGCCGAGCTGCTCAGGGTGCTGCGTGACCATCTCAAGGCGAACGGTGCCTTCGCCTTGCGGCTCGGACCGCCCGTGCCCACGCACCGCTGGCACGCGCCAAGGATCAAGGCGGCAATCAGCGACCCCGCCACGACGCGGTACGACGAGGCGGCGCCGGACGTCGTCGAGCCGGTCGGTACCGCCGTGGTCGAGACGCTGCGCAGGCTGGGGTTCAAGCACCAGTCGGCTGAGGACGGATTCCTGGCCGGCCAGCCGGAGTACGTCTTCCAGATCCCGCTCGAGGGCAAGACCGAGGCCGACCTCCTGGCCGGGATGAACCAGCTGTGGCGGCGCAACATCAAGAAGACCGACAAGAACGGCGTCACCGTTCGGGCCGGTGACGCCTCGGACCTTGGGACGTTCCACCGCGTCTACCTCGAGACGGCGGAGCGAGACCGGTTCACGCCGCGAGGCCTCGAGTACTTCGAGCGGATGTACCGCATCATGTCGGCGGAGGATCCGGACCGGATCCGCGTGTACCTGGCCGAGCACGATGGCGACGTCCTCGCGGCGACAATCTGGATCCGTGTGGGCCAGCACGCGTGGTACTCGTACGGCGCCTCCACGGCCGTCAAACGCGAGCTGCAGGGCTCGACGGCGATCCAGTGGCGGATGATCCGGGACGCCCTCGCAGCCGGCGCAACGGTCTACGACCTGCGTGGCATCACCAACACGGTGGCGGAGGACAACCCCCACATCGGCCTGATCCGGTTCAAGGTCGGCACGGGCGGAGAGGCGGTGCGCCTCGCAGGCGAATGGGACCTGCCGCTCAACCGACTGCTCTACACCGCGTTCTCGCTCTACCTGAAGGTGCGGTGACCTCATGAGCCTGACCCTTCAGGTCGACGGTGCCCGGTGGCGCGCCGCCCAGGACGCGGCGCTCGCCGCGAACCCGAGCCTCGTGCCCGTCATCAAGGGCAACGGCTACGGATTCGGTCAGGACCTGCTGTGCGCAGAGGCCGGCCGCCTCGGCGTGTCGCTGATCGCAGTGGGGACCTACGCGGAGGTGCCGGGGGCGCTCGCGACCTTCCCCGGCGACATCCTGGTGATGGAGCCGTTCCGGGCATCGATCGACGCCATGCTCCCCGAACTCGGCAACCTGCGCATGGTCCACACCATCACCGCACGAGAGGACCTGGACGCGCTGCGCGCGGCCAACGCGTCGGCGCGCGTCGTCGTCGAGGGACTCACGTCGATGGGCCGGTTCGGCGCACCGGTCGAACGGGTCGGCGACCTCATGGCCGCGGGGTACGGAGAGGGCGTCGCGCTGCACCTTCCGCTGGGCTCGGGCCACGTCGGCGAGATCAGCCGTTTCGTCGAGGCCGTCGGGGGGATCCGGCCCTTCTTCGTGTCCCACACGACGGCGGACGAGGTGGCCGAGCTGCGCAGACGCTTCCCCGAGCACCGATTCTCGGCCCGTGTGGGCACCGATCTGTGGCTCGCGGACCGCTCCGCCTACGAGGTACGCGCGCACGTGCTCGACGTGCGGCCCCTCGCCCGGGGCGAACGCGTCGGCTACCGGCAGCGTCCCCAGCCGGCCGGGCACCTTGTCGTCGTCAGTGGGGGCACGTCGCACGGAGTGGCCATGGAGTCACCCGCCTCTGCGGCCACGGCCCGGAGCCGGGCGATCGCCGTAGCCGAGGGGATGCTGGAAGCCGCCCACCGGGTCCGCTCCCCCTTCACGATCAGCGGGATCATGCCGCGCTTTGCAGAGCCGCCGCACATGCAGTGCAGCCTCCTCGCGCTCCCGGCGGGAGTCCCGCCCCCACGCATCGGCGACACGGTCCCGGTCCGGATGCGACTGACCACCGCCTACCCGGACGCCGTGGTCGTCGACTGACCGAGAAGAGGCCAGCGAGTCGGCGTGTCCACGACCTGTGACCGTCGACATCCGGTCAGTTGTGACCACTGTGGGTACGGGCTGCGGACTAGGGTTCGTGATAGCGATGGCCGGGACGTCCCCGGCGCGGAGGCCAGCAGGAGCATGACATGAGCTTCAACGAGAACGCGCAGCTCGACACCTCTCAGGTGGAGAGCGGTGGGGGTGGCTTCGGGCGCGGCGGAGGCGGAGGCAACTTCCCTGGCGGCATCCAGATCGGCGGCGGCATCGGCGGCCTCATCCTCCTCGTCCTCATGCTCATCTTCGGTGGCGGCAACATCCTCGGCGGCGACTCGGACGGCGGCAGCGAGGGCGGACTGCCCTCGCAGCAGCTCGAGCCCGAGCAGGTCGGCGCCGCGGGCCAGGTGCAGCAGTCCGAGTTCTCCCAGTGCAAGACCGGCGCCGACGCGAACAGGGACGACGTCTGCCTCATCATCGCCACGGTGAACAGCGCCAACGACTACTGGACCAAGACCCTGCCCAAGTACCAGATGAACTACGAGATGGCCAAGACGGTCATCTACGAGGGCCAGGTCCAGTCTGGCTGCGGCACCGCGAGCGCCCAGGTCGGCCCGTTCTACTGCCCACTGGACTCCAAGGTCTACGTCGACGCCAGCTTCTTCCAGGAGCTGGAGAGCAAGTTCGGTGCGAGTGGGGGGCCGCTCGCCAAGGAGTACGTCATCGCGCACGAGTACGGCCACCATGTCCAGAACCTGCTCGGCGTCCTCAACCGCGCCCAGCAGGACCCGCAGGGACCGAACTCAGGTGCGGTGCGGGTGGAGCTCATGGCCGACTGCCTCGCCGGCACGTGGGTCAAGCACGCGACGGAGACGACCGATGCGAGTGGCACGCCGTTGCTCCAGCCGATCACCCAGCAGGACATCGAGGACGCGCTCTCGGCCGCAGCGGCAGTCGGTGACGACCGGATCCAGGAGAAGGTGCAGGGCCGCGTCACGCCGGAGAACTGGACCCACGGGTCGGCCGAGGCCCGGATGAGCTGGTTCAACCAGGGCTACGAGACCGGTGACATCAACCAGTGCAACACCTTCGGCGTGGAGCGCGTCAGCTGACTGACCTCGCAGCAGACCGAGCAGCGGTCAACCCTCGGCGGTGCAATCCGGCCTGGGTTGGCCCGCTGCTCGGTATGTTGGGCTACGCAGGATTTCGCTGCCGGGGGCACGGTCAGGGGCTGCCGGGATCGTCAGGCTCGGTGAGCGTGACCTGGTAGGCCCGGCCCCGGCGTAGGGCGGTCTCCAGCACGTCGCGTTTCGGGTCCGGGAGGTCATAGAGCTCGCGCATCGGCAGGCCCCTAAGCGCGCGCAGCGCAGGTGCCTCTAGGACCTCGCGCGCGAGTGTCCGGTCACCGCCCACGACCAGCCCGTGGGGCAGGCCGTCGGCGTCCTGTCGCGGTGACTCGTCGCCCCCGAGCAGGATCCTTCGGGTGTGCCGGACCACCGCGTCGACCAGCTCGTCGGCCTGCTTGCCGCGGCGGCGGGCGAACCGCTGCTGTGACCAGCCTCCCGCCGCC
>DASUQN010000066.1:0-2538 GCA_036280515.1 Intrasporangium sp.
CGAGGGGGTGCTGCGCCGCCACGCCGACCTCGTGTCGAACTCGCCGCCACCCATCGACGCGCCCCTCGTCCTGCAGGTGAGCAGGTGGGACCGGCTCAAGGACATGCCTGGCGTGCTCAGTGGCTTCGCGGCCCACGTGGCGCCGCTCGTGCCCGACGCGCATGTCGTGCTGGCCGGCCCGGACGTCTCCCGCGTCGCTGATGACCCGGAGGGAGCCGAGGTCTATGCCGAGTGCCGCGCTCTGTGGCAGACCCTGCGGCCGGAGGTGCAGAGCCGCTGCCACCTCGCGTCGCTGCCCATGGACGACGTCGACGAGAACGCCCTGATCGTCAATGCACTCCAGCGGCATGCCGCGATCGTTGTCCAGAAGAGCCTCGCGGAGGGCTTCGGCCTCACGCTGACCGAGGCGATGTGGAAGAGCCGCCCCGTCATCGCGAGCGCGGTCGGGGGGCTTCAGGACCAGCTCACCGACGGTGACGAGGGGCTCCTGCTCAAGGACCCTGCTGACCTCGAGACCTTCGGCGCGCTCGTGACCCGACTACTGCACGATCCCGAGCAGCGCGGAGCGATGGGCAGGCGCGCCCGGGAGCGAGTGCGCCGCGATTTCCTCGGTGATCGCCACCTCATCCAGTGGGTCGAGCTGTTGACCAGGCTGGGCGGCTGACGCCCTGGGGCGGCTCGATGATCTCGAGCCGCTCGAGGAGGAAGAGCAGGGCAGCAGCGAAGGGATTCGCCGCGGTGTCCTCCCGCACGACGTCCCATTCGACCTGCTCCCGCAGCGCACGCGCGACGGGGATGTGGACGGCGAAGTCGCAGTAGTGCTCGCTCAGGGCGTTGAGCCGGTGGACGAGGAGGTCGGTCGCCGGCATGACCGGCATCTCGATCGACAGGACGCGGAGCGTGGTGGCGCGCTCGACGACGCTGCGCGTGGCATACGTGCCGGCGGGCCGGAAGATCACGTCGACCAGCGCGTCGCCCACGAAGACCTTGAAGAGCCAGTCCTCCGGAGGCTGCACGACGTGGAGGCCCTGGTCCGCGAGCTCGTGCGCGACCTCCTCGGCGTCCTCCCTGGCGATGAGGAAGTCCGCGTCGTGGTTCGGCTCCGGCCCTCCACGCGCCCAGACGCCGTACCCGCCGATGAGCGCGAACGGCCGGCCCGTCGCCTTGAGGGCCACGGCCACCGTCTTGAGCGCCTCGCGCAGATCGTGCTGGTCAGGTTCGCCCATGTATCGGTTGTACCCGTTCTCGTCGATGGTGCAGTACGCGTCCAGGTTCAGTTCTCGTCGAGTGTGCAAAGGATGTCGCCTCCTGCTGAGCCCGTCCCCGGCTGGGGGGTAACGGAACCTACATGCGAGTGGCGACCTTCAACATCCTCAACGGACGCGTCCCCACCGACCAGCACGTCGATCCAACCGGCCTCGCCGATGCCGTCAAGCGTCTGGATGCAGACGTCCTCGCCCTGCAGGAAGTGGACCGCAACCAGCAACGCTCCGGGTTTGCCGACCTCACCTCCGTCGCGGCCGACGCCATGGGTGCACCGCACCACCGGTTCGTGGCCGCCATCCACGGCAGTCCCGGCGTGACCTGGGTGGCATCGACGGGGGACGAGCAGCCCGACTCTGCCGCCTACGGGGTGGCCCTGCTGTCGCGCTATCCCGTCAAGGGCTGGGAAGTGATCCGTCTCGAGCCCGTGCCGTTCCCCGTGCCGATGCGCTTCAAGGGCCGGCTGCGTCCTTACCTCGTGAGGGACGAGCCGCGGGTGGCCGTGGTGGCCTCGGTCGAGACGCCTCTCGGCGACTTCACGGTTGTCGGCACCCACCTGTCGTTCATCCCTTGGTGGAACGTCCGGCAGCTGCGCAGGCTGGTCCGAGCCACCGTCGACTGCCACGAGCCGGTCGTGCTCATGGGCGACCTGAACATGGGACCGGAGCGGGCCGCGCACATGGCCAACATGCGCTCAGTGGCCAGTCACCCGACCTACCCGGTCGACGAGGCGCGCGAGCAGATCGACCACATCCTCGTGCGCGGATCGGTGCGGGCCGGGCAGAGCGGCGCGCCCGCGCTGCCCATCTCCGACCACCGGGCCCTCTGGGTCGAGCTCGGTTGAGCTCGGCTGGGCTGGCTCCTCGTCGAATGTGCAGTGCATGCCCGCGCGGTTCACGGGTCATCGCAACACCTGATGTCTAGGAGCCGGTCAGGGTTGGCGCGGACTCCAGGTCCTGCTCGCGCGGGCGCTGGCGCTCGAGGGATGCGCCCTCCACGTCGAGGTTGGGCAGGCGGCGGTCGAGCCACGTGGGCAACCACCAGGCCTTGTCTCCGGCGAGGTGCATGAGGGAGGGCACGATGAGCATGCGGACGACGAAGGCGTCGACGAGGACGCCGAAAGCGAGTCCGAATCCGATGGGTCGGATCATCGCGCTGTGGGAGAAGACGAACCCGCCGAAGACGGCAGTCATGATGATCGCGGCCGCGGTGACGACGCTTCGGCCGGCGTGCAGGCCCTGGACCACGGCCAGTCGTGCCGGGGCGCCGTGGGCG
>DASUQN010000067.1:0-5599 GCA_036280515.1 Intrasporangium sp.
GGCGCCCGTCTCCCGGGCCACCTCCTGGATCGGCTCGACGATGCCGCCGGGGATCTCCGTGACGAGGTCCCAGAGCTCCTCCTTCGAGCACCCGGGCGTGAAGCCGGTCGTCGCCGACTCCGGCAGCACGACGAGCTCCGCCCCCGTCGCGTCGACGCACCGACGGGTGAAGTCGAGGCAGCGGTCGAGGTTGTCCCTGATGGACTCCTTGGTCAGGGCACCAGGGACCGGGGCGACCTGGACAGCAGCAGCGGTGAAAGCACGCATCTCATCCTCTTCCGATGGCCCAGCCGATGATGACGCCGATGAAGGCGATGCCAGCACCGGTGAACGTTCCCATGACGAAGTCCTTGATCCGGGTGGAGTCCCCGCTCGCGGCTGCCCTTCCCGCGTAGACCGTCCCCGCACCAGCGGGCCGTATGCCGCTGGGCTCGCTCACCGCCGACGGCCCGGCTCCCGCGGTGGCCGGCTCTCCCGCGCCCACTCCCAGCGCGGCCGGAGCGGGTGCGTGGGCCCGCAGCTCCGGCGGGACACCGGCGATCTCGGCGTCGAGAGCGGCGAAGAACTGGCCGGCCATCTTCTTCGTGACCCCGGAGAGCATGCGCTGGCCGACGCCGCCGATGGGGCCGCCGACCGTTGCATCTGCCTCATAGGTGACGCGGGTCCCGCCGTCCTCGCTGGGCGCCACCCTCACGTCGACGTCGGCCGCCACGGTGCCCGGCGTGCCCGAACCGGAAGCCTTCATGGTGAACGACTCTGGGTGCTGTGGGTTGAGCAGGCGCACTTCGCCGTCGTACGAGCCCTTGATGGCGGCGACCCCGGCGGTGACGGTCATCGCGTAGTGGTTCGGCCCGATCTCGACGAGTCGGTCGCAGCCGGGTAGCGAGCGGGCGAGGACCGCAGGGTCGTGGATGGCGTCCCAGACCTTCAGTGGGTCGGCGGCGAGGGAGGCGGTGCCGGAGATCTTCATGCGATGGGCTCCTTGGGGACAGGCTGCTCGATCGACGCGCCGACCGCGGGGGCGGCGCGCTTGAGGGACGGGAGCTCGCCGGTGTCGTGGAGCCGGCGCAGCTCCCACAGATCGTTTGGGGAGATCGGCATCCGGGTGATCGGGAAGCCCTCGGCGTCCTCGATCGCCGACGCGATGACGGCCGACACGGGGATGCACCCAGCCTCGCCGGCGCCCTTGATGCCCAAGGGGTTGAGCGGCGACGGCGTCTCCAGGTGGTCGGTCTCGATGTGCGGGACCTCGGAGGCGTAGGGCATGAGGAAGTCCATGAACGACGCGTTCTGCAGCTGCCCGGACTCGTCGTAGGCCATCCGCTCGTAGAGCGCGCCGCCGACACCCTGTGCGACGCCGCCGTGGACCTGGCCCTCGACGATCATCGGGTTGATCATCGGGCCGCAGTCGTGGATGACGCAGTAGCGCAGGATCCTGATGTCGGCCGTGACCGGGTCGGTCTCGACGACGGCGGCGTGCATCCCGTTGGCGAAGGTCGCCTGCGTGGGGGAGTAGAAGTCCTTGCCCTCGAGGCCGGGTTCCTCGTCGTCGGCGACCGGCGGCTTGTCCGGGTCGAAGGTGCCGGCGAACTGCGTGGCTGCCTTGGCCGCCTCGTCGAAGGCGTAGCGGAGCGGGTTCGACAGGACGGACACGGTCCCGAGCGACATCGACGTGTGTGGCGCGCCCTTGACGCTGATCGTCCCGTCGACGATGTCGAGGTCGTCCACCGACACCTCGAGCGCGTCGGCCGCGATGCGCAGGGCCTTGGCCCGGACGTTGCGTGCGGCGAGCGCGATGGCGTTGCCCGACATGACGGCCGCACGGGATGCGAACGTCCCCACGGCGTAGGGCATCCGGCGCGTGTCACCGGTCGTGACATGGACGTCCTCGATGCGGACGCCGAGCTCCTGGGCGACGATCTGTGCGAAGGCCGTCTCGTGCCCCTGGCCCTGGGACGTCAGGCCGGTCGAGACGTTGACCCGCCCGGAGGTCTCGATCTGGATGTGGCCGCCCTCATAGGGACCGACGCCGGTCCCCTCGACGTAGCAGCCGATCCCGAGCCCGACCCTGCGCCCCTCCGCTTCCGCCTGCGTCCGGTACTCGGCGAAGTCGTCCCAGCCGACGAGCTTCTTGAGCTTGTCCAGGCTGGCGGGGAAGTCGCCCGAGTCGTACTTGAGCGGGCGGCCGTCCTGGAAGAGCAGTCCGTGGTCGTAGGGCATCTCCTCGGGGAGGATGAAGTTGCGGGACCGGACCTCGGCGCGGTCCATGCCGAGGTAGTCGGCGATGGCATCCATGGTCCGCTCCATCGCGAAGACGCCCTGTGGCCGGCCAGCGCCGCGATACGGCGTGACGATGACGGTGTTGGTGTAGAGCGACCAGAACTCGACCCGGTAGGCGCCCGGCTTGTAGGGGCCGAGCAGCTGGGTCGAGGTGATGATCGGGACGATGATCCCGTAGGGCGTGTAGGCGCCGTTGTCGTGCCAGAACTTCACATCGAGGCCGAGCAGGCGGCCCTCGTCGTCGAAGCCGGCCGTCAGGTGGTGCAGCTGGCCCCGCTCGTGCGCCGACGACACGAAGTGCTCGCGCCGGTCCTCCGTCCACTTGACCGGCCGGTCGAGCAGGCGCGCCGCCCAGGCCACGAGGACCTCCTCGGGCCACGGGTGCATGATCTTGACGCCGAAGCCGCCACCCACGTCCGGCGCGATGCACTCGACCTTGGCGAGCGGCAGCCCGAGACGCGCGGCGACGGCAGCGCGGACGCCGGTGGAGGTCTGTGTGGACGAGTACATGCGCAGCTCGCCCCGCTCGTCGTCCCACCGCGCGTAGACACCCCTGCCCTCCATCGGTGTCGAGGCGCTCCGCTCGATGTCGAGCTCGAGCGTCAGCGTGTGCGGCGCCGCGGCCAGGGCCGCCTCCACGTCGCCGACCTCCTGCAGCATGTGCGCCGAGACGTTGCCGGGGACGTCGTCGTGGACGAGGTGCTCCCCGTCCCGGGCGACCTCGATACCGACGACGACGGGCAGCTGCTCGTAGGTCACCCGGATCCGCTGGCAGGCGTCCTCGGCGACGTAGCGGTTCGTCGCGACGACCATGACGACGCCCTCGCCGACGTGGTTGACCTCGTCCTTGGCGAGCACATGCGCCGTCCGCCCGTGTGTCAGCGTCGGGTGCGGGATGAGGAGGGGGAGCGCCTCGGCCATCGGACCGGTGAGGTCCTCGTGGAGGTAGATCCCAGCGACGCCCTCGACGTCGATGGCGTCGGCCACGTCGATGTCGACGATCCGTGCGTGGGCGTGGGGGCTGCGGACGAACGCCGCTTCGAGCGCGTCGTGGCCGAGGTCGTCGAGGTAGCGCCCACCGCCCGTGACCAGGCGCGGGTCCTCCCGACGCCGGATGGGTGCCCCGAACATCTGCGTCGTCACGCTGAGCCTCCCTCAGCCACAACAGGACTGGACGTATGCCGCGGAGTCGGCTCAGCGGCATTCCGGAGTGGTGTGCCGCCACGCTCACTCGTTCGCGTTCGCGGCCCACCCCCGGCTCCAGGCATCGTGTTCTCCTCCCGGAGCTCGGCCGCACGCAGCACGCTCTTGACGATGTTCTGGTAGCCGGTGCACCGGCAGAGGTTGCCGGAGATCCCCTCGCGGGCTTCCTCGGCGGTCGGTGACGGGTTCTCGTCGAGGAACGCGGTGACGGTCGTCAGGAAACCAGGCGTGCAGAAGCCGCACTGGAGCCCGTGGCACTCGGTGAAGGCCCTCTGGACGGGGCTCATCTCCTCGATGGTGCCGAGCCCTTCGACGGTGGTGATCGCGTGGTCCTGGGCAGTGACGGCGAACATGAGGCAGGAGCGCATCGGTTCGCCGTCGACGAGGACGGTGCAGGCTCCGCACGCCCCGTGCTCGCAGCCGACGTGCGTGCCGGTCAGCTTGAGGTCGTGGCGCAGGAAGTCGGACAGGAGGCGCCGCGCGGGCACCGACGCGGTGCGCGCAATCCCGTTGACGACGATCGTCACGTCGTGGAGAGCCTCGTGGACCCCTTCGGTCGTGGCGTGCTCAGTCATCGCTCTCGCCCTGCCCTTCCGTCGAGTGTGCAGTTCGTCCAGGCTGCCCGTTTGCCGAGAGTGCAGCTCGCGCCGCCTGTGTCAGTGCCCGGCGGGTCAGCTCCCCGGCAAGCATGCGGCGGTACTCGGCGCTTGCGTGGAGGTCTGACTCGGGCTCGACGTGTGCCCGGACCGCCTCCGCGACGGCATCGAGTGCGCGGTCCCACTCGCCCGAGCCCGGCTCGACCCCCCTGAGGTGCGGGTCGAGGTCGAGGACCGACGGGATGTCCGTCAGCGACACGAAGGAGGCGCGTGCACCGGAGACCGTGCCATCAGGCAGGGTCACGGCGACCCCGACCCCGGCGAGCGCGTAGTCACCGGAGCGCCGCGCCGACTCGAGGAAGGCGGTGCCCGTGCCCTCGATGAAACGTCCGAAACGCACTGCGACCGCGAGCTCTTCAGGCCCGCAGGACGACTCGAGGGCGCCGAGGAAGAAGTCCTCCCAGGACACCTCCCGCGGGCCTGGTTGCCCGACCAGTTCGACGACCCCGTCCGTGAGGGCGAGGATGGCAGGCATCTCGCCGGCCGTGTCGGCGTGCACGATCGAGCCGACCGTCGTGCCGCGGTTTCGGATGGCCGGATGCGCCACATTGAGCAGTGCCTGGCGCAGGACCGGCTGGGCGGCGTGCGCTTCCTCCGACCGCTCGAGCGCCCGGTGGCGGACCAGCGCCCCGATCCGCACCCAGCCATCGGCGACGGTGATGTCCGAGAGCCCGTCGACCCGGTTGATGTCGACGAGGTGGCCGGGCGAGGCGAGGCGCATGTTGAGGATCGGGATGAGGCTCTGGCCGCCGGCGAGGATCTTGCCGTCGTGGCCGACCTCGCCGAGGACGCCAACAGCCTCCTCCACCGAGCGAGGTGCGTGGTGCACGAAGGGGGCGGGCTTCACCGAACTGATCCTGCCTTCCGAGAGCGTGTGGGACTAGAGGGTCTTGTGCATCGCTGGGCGTGGCCCTTTGGCACAACTTGCCAGCGCCTCTTCGGGCCGTTGCCTCCCAGCCTGCCAAACTCGAGTGGCCCTGATATGCACACGGGCCCTCGATTGCTCGAGGGCCCGTGCGCGGTCGTGTCGAAACCGGTCCTCAGCGCTGCGGCTCCCGGTGGTTGTCGTCCTGGTAGAGGTCGTCGACCCGGTCGGCGTCGCCGTAGGTGCCCTCTTCCTCGCCGAGCGAGATCATCGTGCCGTGGGCTGCCTCGGCCCGGGCTCTCAGCTCGGCCGGGGCGATCGCCTTGGCGAGATGCCAGCCGGCGATGGTGACGATGGTGCCGAGGGCGATGCCGCCGAGGGTGAAGTCGTCGGTGATCTGCAGCTCGACGTTGCCGATGCCGATGATGATGCCCGCGGCGATCGGCACGAGGTTGATCGGGTTGCCGAAGTCGACGCCGTTCTCCTTCCAGATCTTGGCGCCGAGCAGGCCGATCATGCCGTAGAGCACGACGGTGATGCCGCCGAGGACGCCGCCGGGCACGGCCGCGACGAGGGCGCCGAACTTCGGCGAGAG
>DASUQN010000068.1:0-2022 GCA_036280515.1 Intrasporangium sp.
GAAACGAAGACGTCCGGAGACGTCCCACGGTTCGGCCCACCGACGGCAGAATCTCGTGAGCACACTTGGGTCTCAAGGCGATTCGTCCCGATTAAATGGGGCGAAACAGATCATCCAAGACCTACCCGACAGGCACGCTCAGGCGGTCACCCACCTGCTGCACACGGGTCCCGAGGCCGCGACACTCTGCGTCGAGCGCCCTTGCCAGCCAACGGGTTTCCTCAGCCGTTGCACGCTCGAGCCGGAGCCGACGACTGCGGAACGGGACCAGGTGCAGCTCCTCCAACCGCCCGCTGGACGCATCGAGGGTCGCGAGGTGCAGGGCGCGCAGGTCGCCCCGGTATTCCTCGTACCCTGCGATCCCCTCGTAGTCGTTGACGAGGTCGCCGCAACCGTGCAGGACGAGGCCACCGCCTCGCAGCTCCACGGGCCGGACGTGGTGCGACGAGTGCCCGACCACCACGTGGACCCCTGCGTCGATGAGGCGCTGGGCGAAGGTGCGCTGACTCCGGGGGACGTCGTAGCCCCAGTTCGAGCCCCAGTGGATCGAGGCCACCCGGATGTCACCGGGGCCGCTCGAGGCGAGCAGGTGCTCGGTCACCCGGTCGGCCGCCACGCGGTCAAGGTCGTCGACGACGGCGACTCCCGGCCGTGAGCGACGAGCCCGCCAGTGGCGCGGTACTCCGCTCGACGAGTGGCCGACGCAGAGGACGACGACCCGGCGCCGGCTTTCATCGATCGGGACAACGGCCGGTGACCACGCGGAAGTCTCGTCGCGACCGGCCCCGGCTGCTTGGAGTCCCGCAGCGCCGAGCGAGTCGAGGGTGTCCAGGAGGCCCTGCCGCCCGTGGTCGAGGACGTGGTTGTTCGCGAGCCCCCACGCGTTCACCCCGGCCACCTCCAGCACGGCGAGGTTGGAGGGTGACATGCGGTAGAGCACGGCCTTGCCACGCTCTCGATCCTCGGACCGTGTCACGCTCGTCTCGAGGTTCATGAGCCGCACGGCGGATGGTGTCTCGTCCATCACCGCCAGGACGTCACCCCAGGGGTACTCCGGGCCGACGGGACGCGGGACCGGGCCACTCACGCGCTCAGCCAGCTCGACGTAGTCGCGGGCGTCCTTGGCGTAGCGCTCAGTCAGGGTCGGATCACCCGGATGGGCGAGGATCTGGTCGATACCTCGACCGGTCATGACATCTCCGGCGAGCACCAGGCGGACCTTGTCGCCCATCCACCAAGGCTAGGCCGGGCGTGACAGGATCGGCGCATGGCCAAGGAGTTCAGAATCAGCCGTTCGACCACCATCGCGGCTCCGCCGGAGCGGATCCTGCCCCTGATCACGACGCTGAGAGAGTGGCAGAAGTGGTCGCCGTGGGAGGGCCTCGACCCCAACCTGGAGCGGAAGTACGCCGGCCCGGACTCCGGCGTCGGAGCGACCTACGCCTGGCGGGGCAACAGCAAGGCGGGCCAGGGCCGGATGGAGATCGTCGAGGCGGGCGCGGACCGCGTCGGCATCGACCTGGTCTTCGCTGCCCCGATGAAGGCACACAACCGCGTCGACTTCGAACTGAACTCGGCGGATGCGAGCACCCGGGTCGACTGGGTCATGACCGGCCCTCAGAACCTCGTCATGCGGCTCATGAGCAAGTTCTACTCGATGGAAAAAATGATCGGGCCCGACCTGGAGAAGGGCCTCAGGCAGCTGAAGCAGGCTGCCGAATCCGCATGACCGCTGCCCCGGACGGTGCTGAACTGATCATCCGACCGGCCACGGAGGACGACCTCGGAGCCATCGTCGACCTCCTCTCGGACGACCCGTTGGGCAGCAAACGTGAGGCGCCGGAAGATCTCGCGCCCTACCAGGCCGCCTACGCGCGTGTCGCCGCCGACCCCGGCCAGCACCTCGTCGTCGCCGAGCGTGCCGGCCGCATCGTCGGCACCCTGCAGCTCACCGTCATCCCGGGCCTGTCGCGGCGCGGCGCGACCCGGTCGATCATCGAGGGCGTCCGCGTCGCCTCGACC
>DASUQN010000069.1:0-2689 GCA_036280515.1 Intrasporangium sp.
TCCGCGACATCGAGCTGTGGTCGATGTGTGAGCACCACCTCGTGCCGTTCACGGGCGTCGCACACGTCGGCTACATCCCCGCCGAGAGCGGGAAGATCACCGGCTTGTCCAAGCTCGCCCGCCTGGTCGACCTCTACGCCAAGCGACCCCAGGTCCAGGAGCGGCTGACCACCCAGATCGCGGACTCGATGATGGAGCTGCTCGAGGCACGCGGCGTGATCGTGGTCATCGAGGCGGAGCACCTCTGCATGACCATGCGGGGCGTACGCAAGGCCGGGGCCCGGACGATCACCTCCGCGGTGCGCGGCGTGATGCACAACGCCGCCACCCGGTCGGAGGCGATGGCCCTCATCCATCGGAACAGCTGACCACATGCTTCCTCGGCTGCCGCGTCTCATGGGGATTGTCAACGTCACGCCCGACTCCTTCTCCGACGGTGGCCGCTGGGCCGACCCGGAGGCTGCGATCGACCACGGCCGTCGCCTGCTGGCCGACGGCGCCGACATCCTCGACATCGGTGGTGAGTCCACCCGACCCGGTGCCACCCGACCCCTCGTCGAGGAGGAGCTCGGACGCGTGGTGCCGGTGATCTCCGCGCTCGCGGCCACCGGTGCCGCGGTGTCCGTCGACACCATGCGGGCCGAGGTGGCGCGGGCCGCGCTCGACGCGGGTGCGTCGATCGTCAACGACGTGTCCGGTGGTCTGGCTGATCCCGCGATGCTGGAGGTGGTGGCCGCCTCGCGGGCGACGTACATCGCGATGCACTGGCGGGCGCACAGCGACCACATGCAGGACTTCGCGGCGTACGACGGCCCCGGCGGAGTGGTGGTCGCCGTCCGGGAGGAGCTCTCCGCGAGGGTGCGGGTCATGCTCGCCGCCGGGATCGAGCGGGAGCGGATCGTGCTCGACCCGGGTCTCGGGTTCGCCAAGCGCGGCGAGCACAACTGGGAGCTGCTGCGCGGACTCGACGCACTGCAGGAGCTGGGCTTCCCGCTCCTCGTCGGAGCCAGCCGAAAGCAGTTCCTGGGCGCGCTCCTCGCGACCGCGGACGGCACCCCGCGCGCGGTCGACGAGCGAGAGTACGCCGGCACCGCACTCACGCTGCTGCTGGCCCAGCGGGGCGTGTGGGGGCTGCGGGTCCACGACGTCCGCGCCAGCCACGACACGCTACAGGTGCTGACCTGCATGGCAGGCAGCCATGAGTGAGCGCCACGGGCCTCCGGACGAGCTGACGATCCGGGGCATCGAGTGCCACGGCCACCACGGGGTCTTCGAGTTCGAGCGCACCCAGGGACAGGTCTTCGTGGTCGATCTCACGCTGGGTCTGGACACCGCGGCGGCGGCGGCCACGGACGACTTGCGCGACACCGTCGACTACGGGAGTCTCGTCATGCAAGTGAAAGCTGCCGTGGAGACGGATCCGGTCGACCTGATCGAGACCTTGGCGCAGCGCGTCGCGGACGTGTGCTTGTTGGACGACCGCGTGGGCTGTGCGAAGGTGACGATCCACAAACCGACCGCCCCCATCCAAGCGACGTTCGCGGACGTCGCCCTGACGATCACCCGGAAACGCGAGGGCCGACCGTGACTGAGACGCCGAACCCGCACATCGTCGATACCGACACCCTCACGGGCGAGATGCGCCCCATCCGGCGAGCCGTCCTCGCGCTGGGCTCCAACCTCGGCGAGCGGATGGCCAGCCTCCAGGGGGCCGTCGACGCGATCGCGGACACCCCCGACGTGTGGATCACCGGCGTCTCCCCCGTCTACGAGGCCGAGCCGGTCGACTGCCCGGAAGGCTCCCAGAACTTCCTCAACGCCGTGGTGCTGATCGACACCGCGCTGTCCCCGGCTCGGCTGATGGAGCGCGCCCTCGCCATAGAGGATGCGTTCGACCGGATGCGGAGCGAGGTCCGGAACGCCCCGCGCACGCTCGATGTCGACCTCGTCGTGGTGGGCGACAAGCACAGCGACGAGGAGTCGCTGCGGCTGCCGCACCCCCGTGCCGCCCAGCGCGCCTTCGTGCTCCAGCCGTGGTACGACGTCGACCCCGAGGCGGTCCTCCCGGACGCCGGTCCCGTGGCCGAGCTCCTGCAGCAGGTCGACGTGAGCGGTCTGACACTGCGGGAGGACCTGGCGTTCGACGTCCAGTGAGCCCCGTCCAGTGAGCCCCGACCCGTCCGACGATCAACCGTCGGGCGGGCACCTCCAGCCCACGTCGGCCGGCCTGGTGACCGCCTGGGCCGTGGTGGGTCTCGTCGGCGGATGGCTCCTGCACCCGGTGGCCGAGCGGATCAACGGCACCGCGCCCGTGGTGACGTGGCTGCAACCGATCGCCCTCTTCCTGGTCGCGGCCATCGTCGGCGGAGCAGCCTGGACGACCTGGCGTGCCGTCCAGGTGCGCCGGGAGTGGCTCGAGCCGCAGCAGGCGGTGAACCGGCTGCTGCTCGCCCGGTCCTGCGCGCTGGTCGGCGCCCTGGTGGCCGGCGGCTACCTCGGCTACGCCGTCAGCTGGGTGGGTTCGGAGTCGGCCCTGGCCAGCCAGCGGGGCTGGAGATCGCTCGCATGCGCTCTCGCGGGTGCCCTGATCGTCGTGGCAGCGGTGCTCCTCGAGCGAGCGTGTCGCGTCCGTTCGGAGGACGAGCACGCCTAGCCTTGACCCATGTCTTCCCCACAGGCTCGTCGACGA
>DASUQN010000070.1:0-4410 GCA_036280515.1 Intrasporangium sp.
AGTCCTCGTCCGCGAAGCGGCGTCCGGCCTCGTAGACGTGGACGCGATACCCCTTCTCGGCGAGCCGGAGCGCCGCCACCGACCCCCCGAAGCCCGAACCGATGACCACGACGTCGTGGTCGTACACCTGCGTCATGTTTCGCAGCCTAGACGCCCGCTAACCCGAAGGCTACCGCCGAGTAACGGACCCCACAGCGCAAGCGAGCCGACCTGCGCGAGCGAGCCCAGCGGCATACGGCAGGAGGAACGGCCTACTGCCCGAGGTAGGGCGAGACGACCACCTCGACGCGCTGGAACTCCTTGACATCGCTGTACCCGGTGGTGGCCATGGCTCGCCGCAGGGCACCGACGAGGTTCGTCGTACCGTCGGCCTGCCGCCCCGGGCCGAAGAGGATCTCCTCGAGCGAGGCCTGCATGCCGAGCTCCATGCGCACGCCGCGCGGCAGCTCGGAATGGTGCGCCTCCGGGCCCCAGTGGTACCCGCGCCCTGGCGCGTCCGTCGCGCGGGCCAGTGCGGCACCGAGCATGACGGCGTCGGCCCCGCAGGCAACGGCCTTGACGATGTCGCCCGAGGTACCCACGCCGCCGTCGGCGATGACATGGACGTACCGGCCGCCGGACTCGTCGAGGTAGTCACGGCGGGCGGCCGCGACATCGGCCACGGCCGAGGCCATCGGCGCGTGGATCCCGAGCGTCTTGCGGGTCGTGTGCGCCGCTCCCCCGCCGAAACCGACCAGCACCCCCGCCGCCCCCGTCCGCATCAGGTGCAGCGCCGCGGTGTAAGAGGCGGCCCCGCCGACGATGACGGGCACGTCGAGCTCATAGATGAACCGCTTGAGGTTGAGCGGCTCGGCCCGGCCGGAGACGTGCTCGGCGCTCACCGTCGTGCCGCGGATGACGAAGAGGTCGACCCCGGCGTCGACGACGGTCTTCCAGTGCTGTTGGGTGCGCTGCGGCGACAGGGCACCGGCCACCGTGACGCCGGCCTCGCGCAGCTGGTGCAGCCGCTCGGCGATGAGCTCCGGCTTGATCGGCTCCGCGTAGATCTCCTGCATGCGCGGGGTCGCGCGGACCGGATCGAGCCCGGCGATCTCGGCCAGCTGCGCCGACGGGTCCTCGTAGCGGGTCCACAGCCCCTCGAGGTCGAGGACGGGCAGCGCGCCGAGCTTGCCGAGCGCGATCGCGGACTCGGGTGAGACGACCGAGTCCATCGGCGCGGCCATGACCGGGGTGTCGAAGTGGTACGCGTCGATCTGCCACGAGACCGACACCTCCTCGGGGTCGCGGGTGCGCCGGGACGGCACCACCGCGATGTCGTCGAAGGAGTAGGCCCGCCGTCCGCGCTTGCCTCGGCCGATCTCGATCTCAGTCACCGGCCGATCCTAGCCGTCGGGGACTCCGGGCCGAGCCCGCGTGCCCCACACTGGGACCCGGGTTGCCGCCATCGGTGCCGGGGCTGGCCGGTCCGAGCTGTGGCTCGAGCGCCTCGAGGAAGGCGAGGGTCGCACGGCTGGGGTTGAAGCTGCTCCAGGCGAGGTACTCGATGCGTGTAGGTCCGTTGGTGACCGGGATCGCCTCGAGGTCGGGGGACGCGGGAACGAGGGCCGGCGCAAGGAGCGCGATGGCGAGGTCCTGCCGGATGAGTCCGAGAATGAGAACCGCGTCCATGGCCTCGAAGGCGACTTCGCGCCGCAGTCCTGCCGCCGCAAAGGCGAGGTCGCTCTGCGCGCGGCCCGGCGTCCCTGCTGGAAAGTCCGCGAAGGACTCCTCCGCCAGGTCGCGCAGGTTCAGGGTGTCCCGTCCGGCGAGGCGATGGCGCGCGCTGAGGACAGCGACGAGCCGGTCCCGCAACAGCTCGCGGGTCTGGACGCGCTGCGGCGGGGCAGAGTCCGGGAGACCGAGGACGGCGATGTCGACCGCCCCGGCATCGATGGCGGCCACGAGCTCGTCACTCCCACCGCCTCGCAGGGCGATGCGGACCGCCGGATGGGCGTGGTGGAACTCGCGTAGCGCGGCCGGGACGTCGATGGCGGTGACAGTGGGGATGAGACCGATGGTCAACCGTCCCCGGAGCTGGCCGGTGGCCGCGGCGGCGTCGGCCGCGGCGCGCTCGGCAGCCGCCAGGCAGGCCCTGGCCGATGGGAGGAACGCGACGCCGGCGTCGGTCAGCTCCACGCGCCTGCTCGTCCGGGCAAACAGCCTCACGCCGAGCTCGAGCTCCAGGGACTTGATCTGGTGGCTCAATGCGGACTGGACGACGAAGCAGCGCTGGGCGGCCCGGGTGAAGTTCCGCGTCTCCGCCACGGCGAGCACATAGCGCAGTTGTTGCAGTTCCATCGATCAATGATGCACTTCGATCGCTGCAGTGACAATGATGTGTTGGACTCATCGATAAGTCCGGCCGCACCGTGGTCACGTGACCACCTCCACGAAGCTGCCCCCGCCAGCACCGGTGCCGCTGGCCAACCGCACTTTCCCGACCCTGACGACTGCGCTCGCGCCCGCGGTCTGGGGCACGACGTACATCGTCACCACGGAGCTGTTGCCGCACGGCCACCCGATGTTCGCCGCGCTCATCCGCGCGCTGCCCGCGGGCCTCCTCGCCCTGGCCATTGGGCGGACCTTGCCACGGCAGGGCTGGTGGTGGCGAACCGGCGTGCTCGGGACGTTGAACATCGGCCTGTTCTTCCCGCTGCTGTTCCTGGCTGCCGAACGACTCCCCGGCGGCGTGGCCGCCACCCTCGGAGCCACCCAGCCCATCATCGTCGCCCTCCTGGCCGTGGTCGTGCTGTCGGAGCGACTGTCCAGGTGGCGGCTGGGCTGGGGCATCGCCGGGGTCGTCGGTGTCGCCTTGGTCGTGCTGGGCCCCGGCGCCGCCTTCGATGTCACCGGCATCGCCGCCGGCCTCGCAGGTGCCGTCTCCATGGGGCTGGGCGTGATCCTCACCAAGCGGTGGGGACGGCCCGAGGGGGTCAGCGCCGTCGCCTATGCGAGCTGGCAGCTCACCGCCGGCGGTCTCGTTCTGCTGGGACCCACCCTCCTCGTCGAGGGCCTCCCCAACGAGGTGGATGCAGGGGCCCTTACCGGGTACGCCTGGCTCGGCCTCGTCGGCGGACTGGCCGCCTACACCATCTGGTTCACGGGCCTGCGGACTCTGCCGGTCACGTCGACCGCGCTCCTCGGCCTGCTGTCCCCGCTCGTGGCCGCCGCGCTCGGCGCACTCGTGCTCGGCCAGACCCTGGATCCCCTTCAGCTCATCGGTTTCGCGCTCGCACTCGCCGCGCTGGGAGCCGGCCAGCTCACTCCACGTCCCCGCGAAGGAGCCCACTCGTGAACATCACCGTCATCGGCGCGACCGGCATGGTCGGCACCCGTCTCGTCACCGAAGCGAGCGCACGCGGACACCGGGTCACCGCCGCCGCCCGGCACCCCGGCAGCTATCCGCCCGGCGAGGCGATCGTGCCGCTCGCCCTGGACGCCCGCGATCCGGAGCAGCTCGCAGTCGCCCTCCACGGTGCCGACGGGGCCCTCCTGTCCGTGCGGCCGGCCCTCGGCCAGGAGCGGTCCTTGGCGCCGCTGACAACGGGCGTCCTCGAGGCCGTCGCCCGCGCGGGCACCCGGCTCGTCGTCATCGGCGGCGCAGGGCCGCTGCGCTCCCCGAGGGAGCCGGACCGCCTGGTGGCGGAGGACCCCGCCTATGTCCCACCGGCGTGGCGCGTCTTCGCCGCTGCGAGCACCGACCAGCTGCGTGCATGCGAACGCCACGCAGATGCGGCATGGAGCTACCTCAGCCCCCCTGCCCTCCTCGAGCCCGGACGACGCACCGGCACCTACGAGCGCGGCACCACGACCTTGCTCGTCGGCACCGACGGCACCTCCCGGATCACCGCCGAGGACCTCGCCGTTGCCGCGCTCGACGAGCTCGAGCGCCCCGGTACCGATCGACACTTCACCGTCAACCAGGTGGACGTATGCCGCTGAGCTGGCTGCCGCGCCACGGCGCGCCTCGCTGGGAGCCAGGTCACCAGCACACGGCGTGAGCGCTCAGTTGACTGCGTAGTTGGGGGCCTCCACCATCCCTTGGATGTCGTGGGGGTGGCTCTCCTTGAGCGAGGCCGACGTGATCCGGACGAACTTGCCCTTCTCCTGCAGCTCCGGGACGGTGCGAGCGCCGACGTAGAACATCGCCTGGCGCAGCCCGCCGACCATCTGGTGCGCGACCTGCGCGACCGGCCCACGGTAGGCGACCCGCCCCTCGATCCCCTCGGGCACGAGCTTGTCGTCGGCGTCGACCTCGGCCTGGAAGTAGCGGTCCTTCGAGTAGGACTTCTTGCCGCGCGAGCTCATCGCGCCGAGCGACCCCATGCCGCGATAGGTCTTGAACTGCTTGCCGTTGATGAAGATCAGCTC
>DASUQN010000071.1:0-2435 GCA_036280515.1 Intrasporangium sp.
GACCAGCCCTGGTCGACGTGGCCCACTGGGCCGCGGAGTGGACATGGCTGCCCGTGGTGCAGGCGAAGCTGGCGGATGCGCTGGGGGATACGGTGGAGACCCGCGTGAGCACGATCCGCACCGACCCCTGGGACTTCCGCCTCTAGAAGGAGCCGACGCTGAAAGCCGACCCGTTCGTCCAACTGAAGCTGCTCGACGTCCAGGAGTTCGACGCCCGAGCCGACCAGCTCCGGCACCGGCGGACGAACCTGCCGGAGATCGCCGAGATCGCGAAGCTGGGCCAGACCCGGGCCGAGCTCGAGGGACAGAGTCGCGACGCACGGATCGTCGTCGACGACCTCACCGTCGAGCAGAAGAAGATCGACAGCGACGTCGAGCAGGTCAAGGCCCGGCGCGCGCGCGACCGCGACCGGATGGAACAGGGCCTGGTCAACAACCCGAAGGACCTCGAGCGGATGCAACACGAGCTGGTGTCCCTCGAGCGCCGGATCACGGCCCTGGAGGACGAGGAGCTCGAGGTGATGGAGCGGCTGGAGGAGGCTCAGAAGTCACTCGACTCCCTGCTCGAGCAGGTCCGCGCCGCCGACGAGCGGCTGGTCGCGCTCGGCGAAGCACGCGATCGGCAGGTCCTGGAGATCGAGGAGGAGCTGGCCAGGATCGACGCCGAGCGGGAGCCCACGGCGGCCGACATCCCGGCCGAGCTGATGGCCCTCTACGACCGGCTCCGCCAGCACAAGGGCGGGGTCGGGGCCGCTGCCCTGCGCGCCCGGGAGTGCGGCGGCTGCCGGCTCTCCCTCGACAACGCCGAACTGGCCGTGATCCGCAAGGCGCCCAGCGACGAGGTCATCCGGTGCGAGGAGTGCCAGCGGATCCTGGTCCGCACCCACGAGAGCGGTCTCTGAGTGGCGGAGCACAAGAGAGTCGTCATCGAGGCAGATGGCGGGTCCCGCGGCAACCCCGGTCCGGCGGCCTACGGTGCCGTGCTCAAGGACGCCGACACGGGCGAGGTGATTGCCGAGGACGCGTCCACGATCGGCATCGCCTCCAACAACGTCGCCGAGTACTCCGGCCTGATCGCCGGGCTCCGGCTGGCCGAGGAATTCGCGCCCGACGCCGACGTCGAGGTCCGGATGGACTCCAAGCTCGTGGTCGAACAGATGTCGGGTCGCTGGAAGATCAAGCACGCGAGCATGAAGCCGCTCGCGCTCGAGGCCAATCGCCTGGCGCCGTCCGGGACGACGTACACCTGGTGGCCACGGGAGAAGAACCAGCACGCCGATCGCCTCGCCAACGAAGCCCTCGACGGCAAGCGAGCCGGGGTGAGCGTCCCGGGCGCGGAGGCCGAGCCGGAGTCGCTCATCGAGGAGATCGAGAGCCCCTCAGAGCAGGCCCAGGCAGAACCCCGCGCCCGCGGCTGGTCCCCGTCGTCGGGTCCACCCACGACGCTGGTCCTGGTCCGGCACGGCGTCACCGCCCACACCACGGAGAAGCGGTTCTCCGGCGGTCTCGCCAGCGCCAACCCTGGTCTCAGCGACGAGGGACGCGACCAGATCCGGTCGGTCGCCTCGTGGCTCTCGCCGCTGGCGGACCGGGTGGATGCGGTGGTCACCTCACCGGTACGCCGCACCCGGGAGTCCGCGGAGATTCTCGCCGAGGCGCTGCGTCACCCGCTCGAGGAGGAGCCGGGCTTCGCCGAGATGGAGTTCGGGACCTGGGACGGGCTGACGTTCGTCGAGGTTGCCGAGAAGCACCAGGCCGACCTCGACGCCTGGCTCGGCTCCCTCGACGTCGCGCCGGGTGGCTCGGGGGAGTCATTCCGCTCCGTGGAGGAGCGGGTGCTGGCCGGGCTGCAGCGGGTCCTGGACGCCCACGCAGGCAAGACCGTGGTGGTGGTCAGCCACGTCACCCCGATCAAGACGCTGGTCGCCCACGCGGTGGACGCGCCGCTGACGTCGCTGTTCCGGATGGAGCTGAGCCCCGGTTCGGTGACTGTGATGTCGTTCTTCACCGGTGGCCGAGGCGGCGACGAGCCGCACGCGTCGCTGCGGATGTACAACGCACTGCCTCCCGGCAACGACCTCTTCGCCGCGGGAACCCGCTGGTAGGTCGGCCGACAGTGCAGATCCTCATGCACCTGGTGCGTGGTGATCTGCACTCCTCGTGGCGCGGGGGAACAGCCCGGCCTCAGACCTCGTCGGGACCGGCCGACCCCATGAGCCGCCGGAGGGCAAGGACGATGAGCCCGAGGCCAGCCGCCACAACCAGGACGAACACCACATCGAGGGCGAACGCGCCGACCGAGACACTCGTTGGCGACTCCCACGGTGAGGCCAACGAGGCCTGGGCCGGAAGCGGTGGATCGAGTGCGGACTGATCCTGCTGAACCCACGAAACAGGCAGGCCGAGGTCGACGCTCTCCTGGGCCGTCTTGTCAC
>DASUQN010000072.1:0-3070 GCA_036280515.1 Intrasporangium sp.
CGAGACCCCGGTGGTCGATCCCGAGCGCGTGTCCGTCAACCAGAACTTCGACCAGACGTACCTGGAGGAGGTCGCGGTCGGGAGCGCGAACCGCGGCTACCAGGACGTGCTGTTCCAGGCGCCGGGCGTCGGCACCCAGACCGGAGGCGGCAGCAACCCGAGCGTCTTCGGCTCCACCTACCGCGAGAACGCCTACTACCTGGACGGGTCGAACACCACCGATCCCGTGACGCTGACCTTCGGCAGCAACCTCACGTTCGATGCGATCCAGGAGATGTCGTTCCACACCGGCGGCTTCGAGGCCGAGTACGGCAACGCCACCGGCGGCGTCATCAACGTCATCACCAAGTCCGGGGGCAACGACCTCTCCGGCACGCTCGACGTGCGCTACGCCGACCCGGACTTCTCCGAGGAGGGCGAGCACTTCGACCCCGACGCGTCGCCCTTCGAGTTCACCAACGCCGCGCTGACCCTGGGCGGACCGATCCTCCGCGACAAGGCCTGGTTCTTCGGCGCCTACGAGCGTCCCGTCAACGAGCTGCAGCCCTCCGGCGGCCGCACCGCGAGGGCCTTCGACGGCGACATCTACCTCGGCAAGATCACCTACCAGGCGACGCCCAGCTGGAGCGTCGTCGGCCAGTACAGCGCCGATCCGGCGACGATCGAGAACGCCGCGACCCCCAACAGCGCCTACCTCCCCGAGGCGCAGCGGGTCCAGGAGCAGGGCGGCGACATCGCCCAGGTCTACGCCTCCGGCGTGCTGGGTCCCAACGCGCTGCTCGACGTGCGCGCGACGCGGAACCGGCAGGAGCTCAACTCCGTCCCGATGTCCGGCGACATCGAGACTCCCGGGTTCCAGAACATCTCGACCGGCCTCTTCTTCAACAACTACACCAACGCCCAGTTCTCCAACCGGGACCGCGACGAGTACAGGACCAGCCTGACCTACTACCTCGACGACTTCGCGGGATCCCACGAGCTCAAGGGAGGCGTCGAGTACGCGGATCTCACGTTCTCGTCGCAGAGCTTCTTCACCGGCGACTTCTCCTACACGACCCGCATCGTCCGCGGCGAGGAGATCCCGCGCAACTTCGTGTTCAGCGACGACCGCAGCGTCGCGGCGTTCGACGGTGAGACGACCACGGCCTACCTGCAGGACGGCTGGTCCGTGACCGAACGCGTGCGACTCAACCTCGGGGTGCGCTGGGACGAGGCGACCTGGAACAACAACTTCGGCCAGGAGATGGCCACGCTCGACAAGGTGCAGCCGCGCCTCGGGTTCACGTGGGACGCGGCCGGCAACGGCAAGACCATCGTCCGCGGCCACTGGGGGCAGTTCATGCACCCGGCGTCGACCCGCATCGGGCAGATCGCCCGCGTCTCGGGCAACACCCCGACGATCACCGCCTTCTCCTGCGAGTACGTGCGCCGGTTCACCTTCGGCCTCCCCAACGGCTCGGGCGTGCCCTGTGAGGACGTCGCGGCCGCGCTGGTCGAGATCCAGGGGTGGGAGGGCAGCATCGTCCAGGACCGCCTCGGGCTCGACCCGGATGGCTGGATCGTGCAGACCATCACTGGCGCCGGCGTGCCCTCGCTCATCGATCCGAACCTCGAGCCCATGTACGCCGAGGAGACGATCCTCTCGGTCGAGCGCGAGATCCTGCCCAAGACGTCGGTCGAGCTCACCTACGTCGACAAGGAGACGAACGACATCTTCGAGGACACCTGCGTCAACCACGTACCGGGCCAGCCGACCGACATTGCCGGGTGCAACAACTTCATCGTGACCAACCTGCCCGAGCTGCGCCGCGACTACCGGGCCGGCATCCTCAAGCTCGAGTCCCGCGCCCTCGACTGGCTGCGCGTGCTCGGGTCGGTGACCTGGTCGGAGTCCAAGGGCTCGATCGAGGCGACCCAGTACGCGGGCGGCGACTTCGACGTGTTCCCGCTCGACTTCCAGAACGCCTACGGCTACACCTCGGACGACCGGCGGTGGCGTTACAAGCTCAACGGCTTCGCGGACCTGCCGCTGGGCCTCCAGCTCGCCCTCGGCTACTTCTACTCCTCCCCTTACGCGTACAACGTCCACGACGCGTCCCTCGGGCCCTCGAGCCTGTCGCTCGCGGCGAACGGTCCGCTCATCGAGCCGCGGGGCAGCCGTCGCGCCAACTCCACCTCGCAGCTCGACCTCGGGCTGACCAAGGGCTTCCAGGTGGGCCCGGCTCACCTGGAGCTCATCGCGACGGTGTACAACGCCCTCGACGAGCAGAACTCGCTCTCCGTCTGCGAGGACATCCACGGGTGCGCGTCCGTCAACGGCGCGGTCGAGCTCGGCGAGCCCCTCACCTGGGCGCAGCCGCGCAACTACGAGGCCGGCCTCCGCGTCACGTTCTGACGCTCCCGGTTCGCTCACCGCGGGGCCCGTCGCCGGGAGGCGGCGGGCCTCGTCGCGTCCGGGGCGTCAGCCGATCGCGGCGGCGAGGCGCGCCATGCCTTCGCGGATGTCGGGCTCCGGGACCGAGAAGGAGAGACGTAGCCACCCCTGCCCGTCCGGCCCGAAGCCCTCGCCGGGGACCACCAGCACCTTGCCGGCGCGCGCCAGGTCGAAGGCGAGGTCCGTGGTCGAAGGGAGCCGCTCGCGCAGGTCCACGAAGACGTAGAAGGCGCCCGCCGGTTCGCGCCAGCGCACGCCCGGGAGCGCGGCGAGCAGGTTGCGCATCAGCATCCAGCGCCGGCGATACTCGTGGCGGATGGCCTCGAGGTCGGAGAGTGGCAGTGCGAAGCCGGCGAGCGCCGCGGTCTGCGCCAGCGAGGGCGCGCAGGTGACGAGGTTCTGGTGCAGCCCGAGCAGCGCGCCGGCGACCTCGGGCGGCGCCACCAGCCACCCGAGCCGCAGCCCCGTGAGCGCCAGCGACTTGGAGATGCCGCCGACGTGGAGCACGCGCGGCCCGCTCGGGTAGCGCGGGGGCGCCTCCAGCCACAGCTCCTCGTACACCTCGTCCGAGACCAGCCAGAGGTCCCGCGCCGCCGCGAGGTCGGCGAGCGCCTGGAAGCGCTCGGCTCCCACCAC
>DASUQN010000073.1:0-9083 GCA_036280515.1 Intrasporangium sp.
CCCAGCAAGAGGACGGTCCCACGGGGACCCGACAACGCGGGTCCCGGAACCGTCACGTCACCCACCCCGCCGTCGGCTGGGAGCGAGCCCAGCGGCATACAGCGGTCCGGGAACGTTCGTGCTGCTGAGTCCGGCCACAGCGCCATGGTTTGCCGCCGTCGGGTGCTGGAGCGAGCGCAGATGCGCAATCGTTAGGCCCTCGTGGCACGTCCGATACCGCTGAGCACGGGGATCGCCCGGGTGTGTGACCACAGTGTGGCCACGGCCGGAACAACCGCCCCGGGAGCCGTAGTGTGCGAAGGATGACCGTGCCTCACGAGGCGGGGACGCGGGGGACGCTGCGGGCCATCGCGCTGTCGGCCTACGGGCCGACGCTGCTCGGCTCCACGGGCACCGGCGCGGTCGCACCGATCATCGCCGTCTCGGCGCGCGGGCTGGGGGCCTCGGTCGGTGTCGCCGCGCTCCTCGTCGCGGCGCTCGGGCTCGGCACGCTCCTCGGCGACCTGCCCTCTGGTGCCTTGGCCGCACGCATCGGCGAGCGGCGCGCGCTGCTCGTGGCGGCGGTGGTCGAGGCGATCGGCATGCTCGTGGCCGCCGTCGCCGACTCGCTCGCGCTTCTCTTCGTTGGAGTCATCCTCGTCGGGCTCGCCGGCTCGCTCTTCGGACTGGCGCGGCAGGCGTACCTCACCGAGGCGGTCCCGGTCCGGATGCGAGCGCGGGCTCTGTCGACCCTCGGCGGGGTGCACCGGATCGGCTGGTTCCTCGGGCCGTTCCTCGGGGCGCTCGTCGTCGCGCGATGGGACGCCAGCGCTGCTTACGTGGTCGGTGGGATCGCGAGCCTGGGCGCGTTCGTCCTCGTCCTCGTCGCGCCCGACATCACCTCCCCCGAGCGAGCCGCCGCCGCGCAGGAACCGCCGCGGTCGGTGGCCTCGGTTCTGGTGGACCATCGGCGGGTCCTCATGACGCTCGGCATCGGAGCCATGTGGGTCTCCGGGGCTCGGGCCGTCCGGGAGGCGCTCGTGCCGCTGTGGGCGGAGTCCGTCGGGCTCTCGCCGGCCCAGACCGCCCTGGTCTTCGGGGTCTCCGGGGCGGTGGACATGCTGCTGTTCTATCCGTCGGGCTGGCTCATGGACCGGCACGGCCGGGTCGCGGCAGCGGTGCCGAGCATGCTCGTCCTTGGCCTCGGCATGGCCCTGCTGCCGCTGAGCTCCACGCTCGTGGCCGTCACGGCCGCGGCGACCGTTCTCGGGCTCGGGAACGGTCTGGGCGCCGGTCTCATCATGACCCTCGGGGCCGATGCGTCGCCTCCCGAGGCGCGCACGCAGTTCCTCGGGGCCTGGCGCCTCTGCGCCGACGTGGGAAGGACGGCGGGTCCGTTGGCGTTGTCAGGGCTGACTGTCATCATGACGCTCGGCGCGGCGTCCGTCGTGCTCGGCGCGGGAGCGGTTCTCGGCGCGGTCTGGCTGCGGATCTGGGTTCCGCGCCACGACCCGACCAGGGCTCCTGCACGAACGCCCTGACGAGTGCCGGATTTGAGAGAGTAGGACCGTGACCGACCTCATCGATACCACCGAGATGTACCTCCGCACGATCTTCGAGCTCGAGGAGGAGGGAATCATCCCCCTCCGCGCGCGGATCGCGGAGCGGCTCGGGCACTCCGGCCCCACGGTCTCGCAGACGGTCGCACGCATGGAGCGTGACGGACTCGTGTCGGTCTCGGGCGACCGCCACCTCGAGCTGTCCGATGAGGGACGGCTGCTGGCGACACGCGTCATGCGCAAGCACCGCCTGGCCGAGCGGCTGCTCGTCGACGTCATCGGCCTCGAGTGGGAGTTCGCCCACGACGAGGCCTGCCGGTGGGAGCACGTCATGTCCGAGAAGGTCGAGCGCAAGATCCTGGGGCTGATCAAGGACGGTCACGAGTCGCCCTACGGCAACCCGATCCCGGGTCTCGAGGAGCTGGGGCTGGACGTGGCCGGTGACTTCCTCACCGGTCTGGTCGCGCTCACCGATGCCGCCGGCGCCGTCCCCGTCACCGTGACCATCCGTCGCATCGGCGAGCCGGTGCAGGTCGACCCCGACGCGCTGGCGCTGCTCACCTCAGCCGGGATCATGCCCGGGCAGAGCGTCTCGGTCGTTCGAGAGGATGGACGGGTCATCGTCTGCCGCGAGGGCTCGGACCGCTCAACGGGAGTCTCGCTCCCCCGAGAGGTGGCCATCCACGTCTTCGGGCAGACCCGCACGCGGGCGGAGACCGCCTGAGCGCTGCTTGTCCACCCGCTCGAAGGTTCGTTCGGGCGGCGGTCGGCCCACACCGATCCTCCAAGAAAGTTGTCCCCAACCCGTGACCGACGCGTGACAACCGTGGGTGGTTTGGATAGTTTGAGCGGGCTCGCTCGGATCGAGGGAGCGCTTCGGACCGGATCGCCAAGTCCTGCCACCGGTCAGGGGCCGTGACAAGACCGCATGGCAGGAGCGGGGGAACCATTCTCCGGGCGTCGCGAGACGTCCTTGGGGTGAAGTCCTCCCGAGGACCTTCGGGTCCGAGCGAGGGCCGGGTAGTACCTCCCACCCGAACCCGACAGCTCACCTCGCAGGCGTCGAGAGGTAATGACACGTGGCTCAGAACGTTGCCGGCCGTCACCGCAGCCCCGACCGCTACAACCCGCTCTCAGAGCTCAAGCTCATCGCCAAGGAGTCGGCGCAGCCTGCCGTGAAGGGTGCCGCGATCGTCGCGGCCTCCGGCGGCCTCGTCGCCACCTTCGCCCAGCCGGCAGCCGCCGACGGCCAGGCCGCCGTCGCGGTGAACGCCGCGCCGAGCAGCGCCGCCGTCGTCGGCCCGCAGTCGGCGACGCTGAAGGCGGCGAGCGCCCTCAACGCCATCGGCTTCGCCGATCGGGCCGCTACGACGGAGGTCAAGGCGCCCAAGCCGCTCGTCATCAAGGACGTCGTCGTCGAGAAGGAGCGCGCTGAGGCCAAGGAGGCGGCCGAGCGCGCCGCCGAGGAGCGTCGCGCGGCAGCGGAGCGAGCCTCCCGCACCACGCAGCGCACACCGATCGCCGACCCGGCGCCCTCTGCCTCGGGCATCGTCGGCATCGCCCAGTCCATGTTCGGCGTCCCCTACGTCTACGGCGGCAACTCGCCGAGCGGTTTCGACTGCTCCGGCTTCACCTCGTGGGTCTACCGCCAGGCCGGCATCTCGATCCCCCGCACGGCCTCCCAGCAGCAGGCGTCCGCGACGCGGGTGAGCAACCCGCAGCCGGGCGACCTCGTCTTCTTCGGCTACCCCGCCTATCACGTCGGCATCTACGTCAGCCCGGGCCGGATGATCGACGCCCAGCGTCCCGGCACGGTCATCGGCTACCACTCGATCTGGACGACGCCGTCCAGCTACGGTCGCTACTGACCCGGATCCGGCGAGCACCGCGCCAACCTCACGAGGCCCCCATCGTCGCAGGCGGAGGGGGCTTCGGCGCATCGGCCGGCGCGCCGGGTCATGCAAGACTGAGGTGATGACCAACCAGTCCGCTGCGGAGTCCACGACCCACGTCGCGCTCGAGGTCTGGTCGGATCTGGTCTGCCCCTGGTGCTGGATCGCCAAGCGGCGGATCGAGGCGGCGGTCGCTGCCTTCGAGCGGCCCCATGACGTCACGGTGCGGATGCGGTCATTCGAGCTGGACCCTCTGGTCCCCGTCGGCGAGGGCATGGGCGTCGCCGAGCACCTCGGCCGCAAGTATGGTGGCGGGGTCGAGGGTGGCCGCCTGATGAACGCGCGCGTCAGCGAGGAGGCGTCGGGCGACGGGCTGAGCTTCGACTGGCACACGGCGGTCCGGGCCAACACGTTCGATGCCCACCGGCTGTGTGCACTCGCGCTCGAGATGGGCGGACCAGCCCTCCAGGGCGCTGCCTACGAGCGCTTCCACTACGCGCACTTCAGCGAGGGGCTGGCCATCGACGACCACGAGGTGTTGCAGCGGCTCGCCGCAGAGGCGGGCCTCGACGAGCGCCGCGTGGCGGCCGTCCTCGCCGCCGATGACTACGCGGCGGAGGTGCGCGCCGACGAGGAGGTCGCGCGCTCGATGGCCGTCACCAGTGTGCCGTTCGTCCTCGCCAATGGGTACGCGGCCGTGTCCGGCGCGCGCTCCGTCGACGACTACCTCGCCTTCCTTCGGGGCGTGGTGACCGACCGCGTGTGACCCCGCCACCCGTGCAGTCAGGCTGACCCGGGAAGGTCACTCAGCGGCATACGGCAGGTGGATGGTCCCTTCCTCGACACGGCCGTATGCCGCTGAGCTCAGTCCGCTGGCGAGGTCTCCGAACCTCGTGGCTGGGCCGTCGAGTCGACCTCCTCGACCGTCTCGTGCAGGGGGATGACCGTGTCGATCCGGGTCAGGTCGAGCACCGCCCGGATGGGGGCGTCCTTCGGGACGACGAGGCTGAGTTGCTGTCGGCGATGCCCGAGTCGCTGTGCGAGTCGGAACAGCATGGCGATGGCGGCACTGTCGAGATAGGTCGTCTCACGCAGGTCAAGGACCACGCGGGCGGGATCGTCTGACAGCGCGGCGGTGATGGCGTGGCGGACCTCGTCCACGTTGGCCAGGTCGATCTCACCGGAGACGTGCACGCGCGTGACACGGTGCGCGTGTTCCTCGGAGGTGATCCGTGCCTGCGGGGTCACAGGTGGGCTCCGTTGGCGAGGCCGACCCAGCGCTGGAGGTGCACGACCGTCCCATCGGCGGTGCGGTCGACGTCGACGGTGTCGGTCAGGGCTCGCATCAGCTGGAGCCCCCACCCCCCACCGCGGTCGGATGGTGCTCGCCACTGGCCGTGGTCACGCACCCACATCTGGAGGAGGCCCTGATCGAGGCTCGCCTCGAGCTCGAGGTTGCCCGGAGCCGCGGCATAGGCATGCTGGACGACGTTCGCGCAGGCTTCGCCACACGCAAGGAGGAGGTCGTTCTCCACGTCTGCCGCGACGCCGGCGTCGCGCAACCATCGCCGCAGGGACCCGCGAGCTTCGGCCAGCATCGGTGCCTCGGCCTTGACGGTGACGCGGAGCGGCCCGCTGGCGATGGGCAGGGGGCGGACGGCGATCAGGGCGACGTCGTCTGCGACGTCCCCAAGGACGATCATCGAGCGGAGCAGGTGGTCGCACAGGCGCTCGAGGTCCGCGCCGGCCATGGCCTTCGCGGCCTCGCTCAGCCGGTCCAGCCCCTTGGTGATCGAGTCGCCTCGCCGCTCGACGAGGCCGTCGGTATAGAGCAGCAGCGTCGTGCCTGGCCCGAGCTCGTGGACCTCCTCGCGGTAGAACGCCTGGGCGGTGACGCCGATGGGCGGCGCGAGGCCGCCGCGCAGGAAGGACGCCTTCGTGCGATCGAAGGCGAGGATCGGTGGGTGGCCGGCGCTCGTGTAACGCACCGTGCGGGTGGCCGGGTCGAAGACGGCATAGAGCAGCGTCACCATCTCCGGCATCGGCAGCTGCGACACGAGCCGGTGGACGCTGCGGAGAACCGAGGTCGGGGATGGGTCCTGCAGGGCGTAGACGCGCAGGGCCATGCGCAGCTGCGCCATGGATGCTGCAGCTGACGGCCCATGGCCCGCGACGTCGCCGATCGCCAGCCCGACCCGACCGCCCGGCACCTGGAGCACGTCGTACCAGTCGCCGCCGATCTGGACGTCGCTCGTGGCTGGGACGTAGCGCGCTGCCAGCCCTACCCCGGGCACGTCGGGGAGGCGCTCGGGCAGCAGCGTGCGCTGGAGGGTCTCTGCGATGTCGTGCTCGCGTCGAGTGCGCGCCTCCTCCTGGCTCAGCTGCTGTTGCGCCTCGAACCGGTCGCGGATCTCGGTAGCGAGGCGTTCGTTGAGTGCGGACAGCTGCTCCGTGCGTGCCTCGACCCTGGCCTCGAGGTCGGCAGCAACTTCGTGGAGCGCCCGCGCGGCGTTGTTGCGCTCACTGACCAGGGCAGCCAGGACGAAGGACGTCAGGGCGACGCAGGCGTTGAAGGCGTGCAGTGTGAGCATCTGCCCCAGGAGCTGCTGGCTCTCGAAGGGGCCGGTCTGTGCGGCAGCGGTCCACGTGGCGATCACGGACGCGATGAGGGCCGCTGGCGCGGCGCCACGCAGCTGCAGGCGCCAGGCGGCCCAGCCCACAGCAGGGAGCGCGAGGAAGAGCGCCTGTAGCGACTGGGTCGCCCACGTCGTCGTGAGGACCACGATGACGAGGATGGCAAGGAGCTCGACCCACTGCCGCCACGGCCACGATGGGAGCTCGCGGAAGAGAAGCAGGCTGAGCAGGAACGGGGTGACGGCGAGGATGCCCATCGTGTCCCCGGTCCACCACACGGCCCATGCCGTGGGCAGCTGCGCCATCGGAATGGTGTCAGAGAGGGCTAGCGCGGTCGAGCCGATCGTCGCGCTGATGAAGGTGCAGCTCAGGGCTGCCCCGACGAGGGCGAGGGCGTCCCGCTGCCGGTCCAGCTGACGGCGGAAGCCAAGTCGCTCGAGGAGGAGCGCGGCTGCAACGGGCGCCAGCGTGTTGCCTGCGGCCGTCGCCAGGGCCGGCAACACCCCGTCGCCCAGCTGCACGTTGACCACGAAGGCGCTGACGGCCACAGCCGGCCACACCCAGCGCCCCAGGACGATCAAGGCCGCCACGGCGATCCCGCTTGGCGCCCAGAGGGGCGTCACGTTGTCGGCGATGAGGGAGAGCTCCAGGCCGAGGCGGGCCAGCAGGTAGTAGGCGAGGGCGACCGCGATGCCCCACCGGACGCGTTCCGACCTCGTCGCCCGGCTAGGACCAGCACGTTCGGTGGTCACCGCCACAGGATGAGCGTATTGATGAATGTGCCAGATCACGCACAATGAGGAGCGCGAGAATCGCCATCGTGTCGTGCCGCGTCGAGGTTCGCCAGGGCGACGTTGGCGGGGTCAGTCGTCGGCGGGATAGGTGATCGAGAGGCCGTCGACGAACGCGAAGCGGGTCAGTGTCTCTGGTGTGGCCTTGGACTCGCCGTAGATGTCGATGACCTCGACGCCGCGGACGAGGAGGGCGTCCCCGACGAGCGACCGGTGGCAGCGCCACGGGACCGCCTCGGCACACATGATCGCCGACGGTTGCGTGCGGGCGATGGCGAGCAGCTCCTCGATGCCGGCTGCGAACTCCGGCGTCCCCATGTGGTCGGCGTAGCCGCGGAAGCTGACGTTGCGCCAGCCCAGGTTGGGCGAGTCCGTGCGGGGCTGCCGCAGCCCCCCGAGGGAGGGCAGGTGCCGGTACTCGATGCCAGCGGCGGGCAAGGTCCGGGAGAGCGAGTCGATGTGGAACTGCGGGTTGTGACGGGACTTCGGCACGGTCCTGATGTCGACGAGCGAGCAGATGTCGTGGGCGCGCAGGATGCCGAGGAACTCCTCCAGAGGCCGTGTCGAGTGCCCGATGGTATGGACCCTCATGGCTCGCCCTCGCGTGTCCCGGGTCGAGGGGCCACCGTGCTAGCTGATGCGGACGACGATGCGGCGACGGGCCTTCCCGTCCGCCTGCCTGGCCCAGGCATCGGGAAGGTCGCCCCACTCGACGGTCTCGTGGTCGACGGTGAGGCTGCCCTCCGCGGCGTGGCGCAGCAACGACGTCAGCGCGTCGCTGCGTTGCTCGTTGGTCAGGGAGTTGTTCGTGTAGCCAAGGATCGCCGCGCTGCGGCTGCGCAGGGTGGCCGAACCGTACTGGGCGGTGGCTCCGGCTGAGCTGCCGAGGTTGACCAGACGACCGCCCCCCGCCAGCACCTCCGCTGCAGCGGATCCGGGTAATCCGCAGAGGGGATCCACGACAACGGAGACGTGGCCGCCACACGCCTGTTCGAGACGGGCGGCGAGCCCCGCCACGTCGTCGTCGGCGCGTAGCTCGACAACGTCGTCAGCGGCATACGACATCGCGCGTTCCCGAGAGTCGGCACTGCGCGCGGCCGCCACGACCCGACCGGCACCGAGGATCCGCGCCGCCTGCAGTGCCACCTGGCCGACCACCCCTCCCGCACCGAGGACGAGGACGCTCTCGCCGGGCTGAAGGCGGGCGCGCCACGTCAGGGACATCCAGGCGGCGATGGCAGACAGGCCAAGGCCGGCGACGAGCTCGTCCGGCACGCCGTCAGGGAGCGGGACCAGCTCGGCTTCTGAAGCGATGGCGAGCTCGGCGAGGCTGCCGTCCCCCGCCGTCATGCCCGCGGAGGACGGGAACCAGACCCGGGTGCCGGCAGGGTGGTGGCTGGCCTCGACGACGGTGCCGACTCCCTGGACACCGGGGACGTACGGCAGTGCGGGGGCCCCGAAGTAGGACGTGCCCGTGGCGCAGAGGACATCCAATGGCGTGATGGGTGCGGCCGTGACCGCGACGACGGCTTCGCCGGACGACCTCGTCGGCGCGCTTGCCTCGACCAGCTCAGGCGGCCGACCGTGGGCGACAAGGTGGGCCGCACGGATCATGTCGCGATGTCCGGGTAGGGCAGCGAGAAGTGGGCGAGCCTGGCCGCGTAGGCGAGCTGGAAGCCGAGTGGCTCGTCGTAGTCTCGCTCGAACATCGCGATGAACAGGGTGAGCGTGAGGAACGGGTGCGCGCCCAGCCTGAACAGCGCAGCGTAGTCGTGCGAAGTGAGCGCCTCACGCTCCTCGGCGGACAGCTCCTGCCACGTGCTCGCCTCGATGGGTGGACAGCCCAGCAGGCGGCCGGCCAGGTTCTCCTCCCACCATGCGACCGTGCCGACCGGGTCGTCGCGGTAGCGCTCGACCAGCTCCGGGTCCCGGTCGACGGTGAAGAGGAACTTGTCCAGCAGGTACCGGCTCACGAGACCGCTCCCTTCGGGTACCAGGTGAAGTAGGCCTCCATGGTGTGGAAGAGGTCGAGGGTGTCGACGTAGTCGGCGGCGACGTGGTCACCCGCCACGCCCATCATGAGCATGAAGTCCATGAAGCCGTGGGTTGCGTTGCCGGGCGTGTGCAGGCTGTCGAGCGTCACCTCGGCCAGGCAGCCCTCGAGGTCGGCGCGGGCGATCCAGTCGACGGCCTTGCGGTCGAAGCCGGGATCGGGGCCGTGCGGGCCG
>DASUQN010000074.1:0-6670 GCA_036280515.1 Intrasporangium sp.
TCCCGCGGCACGACGACGAGCTTGGACTCTGCGAGGCCCACCATGAAGCCGACCTCGCGGGCCCGGTAGATCGGGATGAGCGGGTTGTTCACCACCCCGATGCGAGTGCATGCGTAGTGCAGGATGACCCAGTCGATCCAGTTGGGCAGCTGGAATGAGACGACATCGCCGGGCTGGATGCCGAGCTCGAGCAGGCCCAGGGCGCAGCGGTCCACCTCGGAGCGGAGCTGCCCGTAGCTGACCTCGCGGCGGGAGTCGATGAAGGCCACCTTGTCGGGCGTGCGCTCGGCCCAGTCGTCGAGGTAGTCGGTGATGGTGCGATCGACCCAGTGGCCGGCGCTCGTGTACTTCTCGATCAGCTCGTCGGTGAGGATGGTCTCGAAGGCCATGGTGCAGTCCGTTTCAGCTCATGGTCAGGCCGCCGCTGACGCTGACGGTCTGTCCGGTGACGTAGGTGGAGTCGTCGGAGGCGAAGTAGGCGACGGCGCCCGCGACGTCCTCGGGCTGGCCGAGCCGGCGCAGCGGGATGGCCTTGGTCAGGGCTTCGCGCAGCTTGTCGTTGTCGCCGGCGAACTCGGCGAACAGCTGCGTGTCGGACGGGCCGGGGCAGACGACGTTGACGCGGACCTGCTTGCGCGCCATCTCCCGGGCCATCGACTTGGTGAAGGCGATGACGCCGCCCTTGGCCGCCGAGTACACGGCTTCGCCCGACGAGCCGACGCGCCCGGCGTCGGAGCTGATGTTGACGACCGAGCCGGAGCCCTGCTCGGCCATGGTCGGCAGCACCGCCTTGCTCGTGTTGAGCACGCCGAAGAGGTTGATGCCGATGATCCTGGGCCAGAGCTCCTGGTCGAGGTCGAGGAACGGAGCGGCCTTGTCCCAGCCGGCGTTGTTGACGAGGACGTCGATCCGGCCGAAGCGGTCCTTGACGTCGGCGACCATCGCCGCGACGGAGTCGAAGTCCGAGACGTCGCAGCCGAGTCCGACGGCTGAGCCGCCCAGCTCGGTGGCGGTCTGCTGGGCGCCCTCGGCGTTGACGTCGGTGACGACGACGACCGCGCCCTCGGATGCGAGCCGCTCGGCGATGCCACGGCCGAGGCCGCGCGCGGCCCCTGTCACGATGGCGACCTTGCCTTCAAGCCTGTTCATGGTGCTGGTTCCCTCTCAAGAAAAGACGATGTCGTATGCCGCTGGGCTGGCTTCGCGTCAGGGCGCGTACTTCCGGCCCAGCAAGTGACGGGAGATGACGAGCTTGGAGACCTGCGCCGTGCCGTCCCCGATCTCGAGACCGATGACGTCGCGGAGGCGCTGGCCGACCTTGTGCTCGGACGAGTAGCCGATGTGGCCGATGGTGAGCAGGCACTGGTGGATGACTTCGGCGGCGAGCTTCGGTGCCCAGAACTTGGCCATGGCCGCCTCCGAGCTGTGCTCGAGGTCGTTGTCCTTGCGCCACAGGGCCTCGAGGCAGACGTGCCGGGCGCCCTTGAGGTAGGTCGCCGCCTCGGCGAGCGGGAAGGAGACGCCCTGGAAGGTGCCGATCGGTGACCCGAAGGCCTCTCGGTCCCGGGACCACTGGACCGCCTCGTCGAGGCTCGCCTCGGCCGCGCCGATGCAGAGCAGGCCGATGATCGCGCGCGAGTAGTCGAAGCCCTGCATGACCGAGACGAAGCCGTCGCCCTCGTTGCCGATGAGCTCACCCCGGCTGACGGGCGTGCCGTCGAAGTGCAGGCTGGCCCGGCCGATCGCCCGGCTGCCGAGGTCGTCGAAGGCGCTCCTGCTGACCGTCGGATGGTGCAGGTCGACCCAGAAGGCGCTGACGCCGCGGGCGCCGGGGCCGCCGGTGCGAGCGAGGACGACGGCCTGGTCCGAGGCCATGCCGAGGGTGATCGAGGTCTTCTCGCCGTGGAGCGTCCAGCCCTCGCCGTCTGCCGTGGGAGTGGCCTTGAGCTCGAGGCTCGCCGCATCGGTGCCGTGGCCCGGCTCGGTGATGCAGATGGACGGCACGGTCTGGCCCGAGGCGATGCCGGGCAACCATGCCGCCTTCTGCTCGTCGGTCGCGTTGCGGACGATGATGTCGCTGATGAGCGCGGTGTTGATGATGAGGTAGCCCGCGTTGAAGTCCTCGCGGCCGACCTCCTCGGCCGCGATGCCGGCGATGACCGCCGTGGCGTCCTGGCCGCCGTACTGCTCCGGGATGCGCAGGCCGGTCAGGCCCATGCCCGCCATGTCGAGCGCGAGCTGGCGCCGGAACTCGGCGGCCTGGTCATCCGACTGGTAGTGCGGGGCGAGTGTCTTGACCGCGAACTTGCGCACCTCCTGGGCGTAGGTCTCCTGGTCCTCGTCGAACGCGTAGTGCATCGTCGTTGCCTCGCTTCCGATCACTCGCGACTCAGTGCCAGGTGACCTTGCTGTTGAACTCGGGCTGGCGCTTCTCGGCGAAGGCCTTGGCGCCCTCCATGCCCTCGTCGGAGACCGCGAACAGGTCAAGCGCGGTCATCGCCATGTTGGAGAAGCCGGCCTGGTGGTCGGTGTCGGCGTTGAAGGACTGCTTGAGGAACTTGATTGCGGTCGGGCTCTTCTCGTTGATCTCCGCTGCCCAGGACCTGGCCTCGGTGAGCAGCTCGGCGCCCGGGACGACCTTGTTGACCAGGCCCATGTCGAGGGCCTCGTCGGCGGAGTACTGCCGGCACCAGAACCAGATCTCGCGGGCCTTCTTCTCGCCGACGACGCGGGCCAGGTAGGCGGAGCCGAAGCCGGCGTCGAAGGACCCGACGCGGGGCCCGGCCTGCCCGAAGCGGGCCGTGTCGGCCGCGATGGAGACGTCGCAGAGGACGTGCAGCACGTGGCCGCCACCGACCGCGACGCCGTTGACCGCCGCAATGACGGGTTTGGGCACGTCGCGAATGAGCTTGTGCAGGTAGCCGATCTCGAACATGCCGGACTCGCTCGGGCCGTAGTCGCCCGTCTCGGCGCGCTGCTTGACGTCACCGCCGGTACAGAAGGCCTTCTCGCCGGCGCCGGTGAGGATGATCGAGCGCACCTCACGATCGGCCCACGCCGAGCGGAAGGCCTTGATCAGCTCGTCGACGGTCTTCGCGCGGAAGGCGTTGTACCGCTCGGGGCGGTTGATCGTGATGATCGCGGCGCTGTCCTCGACGACGTAGGTGATGTCCTCGTAGTTGCTCATTCGCCTGCTCCGTTGCTTGTTGAATGTACGTTCATTCAATAGAGTAGGGACGGTTCACCCCTGCGTCAACGGGTGAGCTCGAGAGCGAGGAAGCAGTGTCGACCCAGACCCAGAGCGCGAAGGCCGAGCGGATCCAACGCCGACGATCCGAGATCCTGACGGCGGCCGTGCAGCTCTTCCAGGAGGACGGCTATCACTCGACGACCACCCATGCGGTCGCCGAGCGGGCCGGGATCAGCGTGGGCCTGATCTACCAGTACTTCGGCAACAAGGAGGATCTGCTTCGCGCTGCCATCGTCGACATCCTCGCCGACTTCCGTGACCGGATCCCTGCGGCCATGGAGGAGGCGGGTGGCGACCCGGAGGCGCGGATCCGCATGGGCTTCCGCACCCTGGTCGAGGTGATCGACGAGAAGCCGGAGGCCACGGTCCTGTCGTACCGCGAGAGCATGACCCTCTCCAAGGAAGGCCGCGACGAGATCAAGGCGCTCGAGATCGAGACGGCCGAGCCGTTCCGGGGAGCGCTCCTCGACGGGATGGCGTCAGGCGACTTCCGCGAGGTCGATGCGGATCTGGTCGTGCACAACCTGCTGCTCACCGCCCACGGCTGGGCCTTGAAGCAATGGCGTCTGTCGCGGTGGCTCGATCTGGACGCCTACGTCGACCGCGAACTCGACCTGCTGGTCCGCGCCATCCGCACCTGACCAGTACCCCCATGAACCTCGAGTGGCCCCTGCGTGCACAGCAGGGGTGTGGACCCCGGGGCCACTCGAGTGGAAGGTGAGCTCGAGTGGCCTCTGCGTGCACAGCAGGGGTGTGGACACCGGGGCCACTCGAGTGGACGGGATGGCTTTGGCGGGGAGAGCTCGTCAGTCGCGGACGGGACCATGGGGGTCGAGGGAGACCGTGAGGAGGAAGGCGCACTCCGTCACGGCCTCGACTGAATGCCGCTCGGGCGGAATCGCCGCGATCTCACCAGCGGACACGTGCCACTCCGCCTCGTCGCCGGCATGGAGCCGCGCCGTGCCGGAGATGACCTGGAAGCTCGCTGCCGGCGGCGATGCGTGCTCGGCGAGCCGTGATCCCTGGGTCAGGCCGATGACGACGAGGCGCTGGTGGGGACCGGTCCACAGGACGCGAGTCCCCTTGCCATGCCTGGATCCGCGCGCCGCCTCGATCGCCGCCTCGGCGGCCTCCGCCAAGGAGACGATGCCGGCGCGCGACGGGTCGTGGTGCCGGGACGTCACAGGAACGAGGTCACCCAGGCTGTGGATCTCCCAGGGCGGGGCCTCGCCGGTCGGGTCCGGGCGTGTGGTCGGGTCGATGGGCTCGGTCACTGCACGCGCTCCCAACCTCGGCTCGGCGCGCGGCTGCCGACCGCCGTGCCCTCACGCTCGTCCTTGCTGCGGTAGACGATGTAGGGCCGGGTGATGTAGCCGACCGGAGCCGAGAAGACGTGCACGAGCCGGGTGAACGGCCACAGCGCGAAGAGGAAGCACGCGGTGAGCGCGTGGAGCTGGAAGCCGAGCGGGATGCCGACCATGTGCTCGGGATCCGGGTTCCCGGAGAAGATGCCGCGGAACCAGAGCGAGACGTTCTCGCGGTAGTTGAACGCGTGGCCCGCCTCGGCGCCGAGCCCGAAGATGCTCGAGGCGATGGTGTTCCACATGCCGAGGGCGATGACGAGGCCGAGGAAGAAGTACATCGTCTTGTCCATCGGCGTGGTCGCCGAGAAGACCGGCCCGACGGTGCGGCGCCGATAGATGAGGATCACCATGCCGACGAACGTCGCGATGCCGGCCGCCATGCCGCCGATGACGGCCGTCCAGTGGTACAGGGTCTCGCTGATCCCGAGGGCGTCGGTCCACGACTTCGGGATGAGCAGGCCGCCGATGTGCCCGAGCACGACGCCGAGGAGCCCGAAGTGGAACAGCGGGCTGCCCCAGCGGAGCAGCCGCGACTCGTAGAGCTGGGAGCTGCGCGTCGTCCAGCCGAACTTGTCGTAGCGGTAGCGCCACCAGTGCCCGACGACGAAGGTCGCGAGGCAGAGGTAGGGGAAGATCACCCAGAGAAACGTGCTCACGAGTCTGCTCCTACGCGAATGGTTGGGAACGTGGCCGACTCAACCACGCGGGACGTCGGGGCCTGCAGGGCCGGGCCCTGCGGTTGCGCGTACAGGCGCGGGTCGAGGGCGTAGCCCTCGAGGCCGACTTCCTCCTGGGGCGGCCCGGCCTCGACGAGCCGGCGGACGGCGTCGACCCCCTCGCCATCGAGCTCTGGCAGCGTCGCCGCGAGGGCCACGAGCACCCGCTCCCAAGGGGAATGGCGGTCGGCGAGCGCCAGGCGCAGCATCTCGATGCCGGCGCGGTGGTCGTTGAGCAGCTTCCACGCCGCGTCGACGTCGGCCGTGGCGCCAAACTCGAGCACCACGCCAAGGTGGTCGGGCAGCTCGTCCTCCGTGAGGTCCAGGTCCGCCTTCCGGTAGGCCTGCTTGAACTGCACGAGTGCGACCCCGCGGCGCCGGGTGTCGCCGAAGGTGAAGTAGGTCAGGTAGAGGCAGCACTTGCGAGTGTGGTCGAAGGTCTCGACGTAGTCGCGTTGGACGTCCTCGAGTGGCTGGGAGGCCACGTGGTCGAGGAACGAGCCCAGCGGCATACGGACTCCGTCTGGCAACCCAGCCACGGCGCGACGGATGGCGTCATGGGACTGCGCCCACTCCGGGGTCGGGTAGTCGAGCAGCAGCGAGACCGCCTGCCACGCGACGGCCAGCTGCTCGTCCGGGAGCCGCCGCGATGCCTGCGCGCGCGCCACGCGCCGGAAGGGGTTCACGTGTCGTCCTTCCGCCTCGGGAACAGGCCGCCGGGCTTGCCCTTGCCGTCCCAGTTGAGCAGGTTGACCCGGCCGCGCTTGCTCCCGCCGCTGACGAGCTGGTCCGACGTCTGGCGCTCCTCGAGCATCCGGAAGTTCTCGACGGCGACGGGGGTGAGGTCACCCGAGCCCTCGCCGAACACGCCCGTCTGCGCCTCGTAGTCGAAGTCGACCGGGCACTCGGTGGCGAGCTCCTCGAGGCCGTGCGCCTGCTCGACGTGCGCCGTGGGGATGACGTAGCGCTCGTCGTACTTCGCGATGGCGAGGAGGCGGAACATCTCGTACATCGCCTCGGCGTCCATGCCGACCGACTCCGCGATCGACGCGTCGGGGTCGCCACCGAGGTTGATGTCGCGCATGAACGACCGCATCGCGGCCAGCTTCCTGAGCACCTCGCTGACCGGGCCGACGTCGCCGGCGGTGAAGAGGTTGGCGAGGTACTCGACGGGGATGCGCAGCGCGTCGATCGCCGCGAAGAGGTTGCCCTTGTCCTCCGCGTCGTGGCCCGTGTCCTTGACGACGTCGACGACCGGCGACAGTGGCGGGATGTACCAGACCATCGGCATGGTGCGGTACTCCGGGTGCAGCGGCAGCGCGACCTCGTAGGTGTTGATC
>DASUQN010000075.1:0-2156 GCA_036280515.1 Intrasporangium sp.
CGAGCGACGAGGCGGCAGGCTGACCGACCATGACGCCGGCGTGAGGCGTTGGCTCGGTCAGTCGCATGGACTGATCGACGCCCCCGGGGTCGAGGCGCTCTGGTCGCGCTTGGTTCTCACGCCTCGGGACGGCACGCCCGATCTGTGGACGCACGGCGACCTCATGCCCGACAACCTCCTGGTGCAGGACGGCCGCCTCTCGGCTGTCATCGACGTCGGGCTCTCCGGCCCCGCGGACCCAGCCCTCGACCTCCAGCCGGCGTGGAACCTGCTCGCCCCGACCGCTCGGCGAGCATTCCGCGAGGCCCTCGCGGTCGGGGACGCCGAGTGGGACCGTGGCAAGGCGTGGGCGCTGGCCCAGGCGAGCGGCTGCCTGCCCTACTACCGGGTGACGAACCCTCCGATGTCGCGGCTCGCTCACCGAACCCTGATGGCCCTGCTCGAGGATTAGTGAGTGTCCGTCCTTCGCTCCTTCCGACCATCGGAGAGGTCCGGTAGCGGAGGGACCGGCGGGACCTGGAAGCCCTCGATCGGTCGTCCGTGGGTGCGCTCGTACCAGGTGGCGTAGGCAGCGACTGCCGTCGGCAGGGTCGGGAAGATGAGGTCCGGGCCGACCTTGTCGATGAATCCAGCGGCGTCGAGCGAGTCGCGCATGTCCTGCTTCACCCGCGCCATGGCGAAGCGGATCCCATCCTCTTGCAAGGTGATCCGCAACGTGTCGAGCGCGTCCACAGCCGTGAGGTCGACCTCCGTGTTCGCCTCGGCGTTGAGCAGGAACCACTCCACGGGCGCCACCCGTTGCGAGTCGGCCACGGCTTGGAGAGCGCGCCTCTCGAAGTCGTGGGAGTTGGCGAAGAACAGCGGCGAGTCGTAGCGGTAGACGACGAGCCCCGGCACCTGCACGGCGTGGGAGTAGTCGTCGATGTCGTGCATGCCGGCCACGTTCTGGACGTAGCCCAGCACGCCGTCATGCGGGTGCACGATCCGGCGCAACAGGTCGAGCAGGGAAAGGACGAGGGCGACGCCGATCCCCGGGAGGACCCCGAGGACGAGGACCGCGGCGGTCGTCGACAGCGAGAGGACGAGCTCGCTGTGCCGGAAGGCCGTGATGCGGCGCAGCTCCGCGATGTCGATCAGTCTCAGTGCCGCGTACACGACGACGCCGCCGAGGGCAGCAGTGGGAAAGGTGGCCAGGATCGGGCCGAGCCACAGCATCGTCGCGACGAGCACGACGAAGGAGACGAGGGAGTGGAGCTGCGTGCTCGCCCCCATGGCGTTGGCCAGGACGGTGCGGCTGCCGCTCGAGCTGACCGGGAACCCGGAAAAGAGGCTCGAGCCGATGTTGGCCGCACCGAGGGCGACGAACTCCTGGTTGCTGTCGATCGTCTCCCGACGTTTCAGCGCGAAGGCCCGTCCCTCGAGGACGTTGTCGCTGTACGCCACGGCAGCGACTCCGAGTGCCGCAGGTAGCAGCTGCCAGATCTCCACGCCGTCGAGCCGCGGCACGCTGACCGGCGGCAGCCCACGGGGCACCTCGCCCACCACAGCGACGCCCTGCTCTTCGAGACCGAAGACCTGCACGACGGCCGCAGCGGCGAGCATCGCGATGAGCGGCCCCGGCCACCGTCTCGCCCACCGGCCGAAGGCGAGCAGCCCGGCGAGGACGGCCATCGCGACGGCGAAGGTGGGCCAGTGCAGCTCGTCCAGGCGCGTCACCGTGTCCCACAGCTCCTCGAGAAAGGTCTCGCCCTGGACGTCGATGCCGGTGATCTTGCCGAGCTGGCTGACGATCATGAGCGCCGCGATCCCCGCCATGTAGCCGACGAGCACGGGCTTGGACAGCAGCTCCGCGAGGAAGCCGAGGCGAGCGAGCCAGGCGAGCACGCAGACGCACCCCACGGCCAAGGCCAGCAGGGCTGCGATCTCGGGGTGACCTCCGCCGGCCGTCCCGGCGATGGCGCCGACGCCTGCGGCAGTCATCAGGGCGGTCGTCGACTCCGGACCCACCGACAGCTGTCGCGACGAGCCGAGCACGGCGTAGACGACGAGGGCCGGAGCGCTTGCCCAGAGTCCTGCGATGGCGGGCAGTCCGGCGACCTCGGCGTACGCCATCACCTGTGGGATGAGGTATGCGGAGACGGTGATGCCCGCGAGGA
>DASUQN010000076.1:0-6824 GCA_036280515.1 Intrasporangium sp.
CGGTGGTTGAACTCATCGATGGTCGCCATCTCGTCGGAGGTGCCCGAGTTGGTCCTGTCGTCGATCACGGAAACGAAGTACTGCATTGCGGATCTTCTCCTGTTCCACGGGGGCGCCCTCGAGGGCGGCCGCTCATCCCTACTACGAACACCACCGCCCCGATCCGACACCGCCGGGCGGCCTGGTCAGGAACCGCCACCTCCCGTGGCTGCCGCGGCTGAGGCGGTGACCGCGATGATCGCAGCGCTCGTGCTGTCGATGGCCTGCCGGACCGCCTTCGCCGCCCAGTCCCCCTCGGCAATGCGCTTGGCGCTCGCCTTCAGCTCCTGCTTGGACAGCCCGACCGAGGACGCTTCCATGACCTTGTGCACGGTCCTCAGCGCGAGCAGGATCGAGATGAGCGCACCGGTCCTCGCGTCGGACGTCCTGCCCTCGCGGAGGGCCGACGAGATACCGGCACGGACGGAGGACTCGTGGTTGGCATCCTCTGCGGGCCACCTCTCGGACGGGAAGATGCCGAGGATCCGACCCTTCTCTGCGCGAAGCAGCCCACCCTCAGCGAGTCGACCGTAGAGCGTCGCCCGCACCCCCTTGCCGAGCCGTACCACGACGTTCTGGGGCTTCCTGCCCTCCCTCTGACCGATGGTGGCGAGCGCCTCGTCGAGCACGGCGTCGCCCGTGGGCGTGGCGTCCCTGACGACCAGGCGTCCCTCGCGCACCGGCTCGTTGGCGCCCGCGACATCGACGCGTCCCGTCAGGGTCAGGTCGACCAGCAACGCACCGCCGAGCGCCACGTCCACCTCGGTGCCAGACGCGGCCAATCGTCCGGTGTCGTCGTCCGTCAGCAGGAGCAGCAGGTCTTCGGCGATCAGCATGCCACCAACCTAGCCGTCGCGACGAAGCCCCGACCGTGTGCCGAACTGAGCCGTCCCGCAACACTGCACGTGCGCGCGGAGCCGGCTCAGCGGCATACGACAATCATGGTGGCCGTATGCCGCTGAGCTCGCATGCGCTCGGAGCGCGCCGACACGCTGGAGCTGCGTTGGGCGCGATCAGGTCGCGCGGGGTGCCTCCAGCACCGCCAGCACCGTCGACGTCACGAGCTCCCGGGCCTCGTCGGCGCGGAGCTCTCCGTTGTAGACAGCATCGACGGCCCCGTGGAGCAGGCTCTGCATCGCCATCACCTGCCAGGAGACCGGCGCGTCCGTCCGAAAGGCGCCTTGCTTGCGGCCCTTGAGCAGCAGTTGCTCGACTCGCGCCGAGGGTGCCTCGTGGAGCGTCCGGAATGTCTCTGACGGAAGGTCTCGCTGGGCCGCGACGACGAGGGCGCCGAAGCGGTGTGTCAGGTCCCAGGTCACCGACATGAGGCGAGTCATGGCCTCCCGCACATCCCCGGACAGGTCCACCGTGCGCAGGTCGGCGTCAGTCTGGCGAATCGCCCGATCGACCACCGCCTCGACCAGTGCTGCCCGGGACTCGAAGTGCCCGTACAGCGTCACCCGGCCCACGCCGGCGGCGCGGGCGATGTCCTTGATGCTCACGTCGGGATCGCGTGCCAGGCTCTCTGTGGCCGCGTCGAGGATCGCTGCGCGGTTGCGCACCGCGTCAGCCCGACGTGCCGCTACGTGCTCGGCCGCTGTGTCCGTCATCGCCGCCAGTCTCCTCCGTAATTAACTTGAACAGAAGTGTACAGGTTTCTACCGTTCTAACTTGAACACGTGAGTTCAAGTTAAGGAGCCAAGCATGTCAACGACCAGCGAAACCCTCGACACCCCAGCGACTTCTCCACATCCCCGGCGTTGGCGAGCCCTTGGCCTGCTCGCCGTGGCCAACCTCATGCTCATCCTTGACGTCACCGTCGTCGCCGTCGCGCTGCCGCAGCTCGGTGCGGACCTGGGCATGAGCCGCGACGCCCTGACGTGGGTGATGAGCGGCTACACGTTGGCGTTCGGAGGCCTGATGCTGACCGGCGGCCGTCTCGCCGACCTCTTCGGTCCGCGACGCATCGTCGTCACCGGTCTGGGTCTGTTCACCTTCGCCTCCCTCCTCGCCGGCCTGGCCAATGGACCCGGCATGATCATCGCTGCCCGGGTCGGCCAGGGCCTCGGGGCGGCCCTGATGTCACCCGCCGCACTCTCCCTCGTCGTGCGCCTCTTCGACGGTGAGGAGCGAAACCGGGCCTTGGGCATCTGGTCGGCCCTCGGCGGAGTCGGGGCCGCCCTCGGCGTGCTGCTCGGAGGGCTCATCACCGCCGGCCCCGGCTGGGAGTGGGTGTTCCTCGTCAACCTGCCCGTCGGAGCAGTGGTGCTGGTCGCCCTGCCCCGGGTGCTGCCGCCGATGCCCGCCCCGGCGACGGGTGGACGTCTCGACCTTGTTGGGGCTGCTCTCGTCACGGCGGCGTCCGGTCTGCTGATCTACGCGTTCATCGATGCGGGTGACAGCGGTTGGGGCTCGTCCCGACTGTTCGCGCTGCTTTCCCTCACCCTCCTGCTGTTCCTCGGCCTGGCACGCTGGCTGAGCCGGGCCACTCATGCGCTGGTCGACCCCAAGCTCGTGGTGCGTCGACCGGTGATCGCTGGAGCGTTCGTCCTCTTCGTGGGAACAGCGATCATGGTGGCCGTCTTCTTCCTCGGGACGTTCTTCCTGCAGGAGGCTGCGGGGCACGGGCCCCTCACGACCGGGCTGCTGTTCCTGCCCGTGGCAGTCGCGACGATGACCGGCGCACAGCTGGCCGGCCGGGCCATCGGTCGACTGGGTGCGCGCACGCTGGCCGTGACCGGACTGCTCGTCGCGGCTGCGGGTCTGCTGGGTGCGGCGATTGGAGACAACACGGCTACCACGGTGGCCGCAGTCAGCCTCGCCTCGGCCGGGTTGGGGGCCTTGTTCGTGGTCGCCTCCGCCACGGCTCTGGGGTCCGTGGAACAGCATGAGGCGGGCGTTGCCTCAGGCCTGCTCAGCACCTTTCACGAGCTGGGCGCCTCGCTCGGCGCGGCGGTGATGTCGGGGGTCGCGGCAGCCAGTCTGACCGCCGGCAGCACCGATGGCTTCCGCCGCGGGTACACCGCGGCGGCCGCCATCGCGCTGGCCAGTGCGGTCATCTCGTGGTTCCTCTTTGCGCGCTCAGGGCGCGGCGGGCAGGATGCTCAGTCGGTAGCCGACCCCATGGACCGACCGGACCTCACAGCCGGCCATGGAGCCCAGGCGCTTGCGGAGCCGCTTGACGGTTGAGGTGAGCCGTTCGCGGTCGCCGGTGTAGTCGCTGCCCCAGACCTGTCGGGTCAGTGCGGAGAAGGACCACACCCGACCGAGGTCCGAGGCGAGCAGCGTCAGCAGGTCGAACTCGCGAGCCGACAGGTGGACCGGCCTGCCCTTCAGGGCAACCTCGCGCGCCCGGATGTCGATCCGGAGTGCCCCGACGGCCAGGGGCGATGCCTCGATCGGTCGGCTCACCGACGGTGGGGGTAGGGCCTGCGCGTTCGTGGCCGTGGCCGCGGCGGGCTCCAGGAGCGTTCGGGCGGCCTCGACATCGACAGCGCCCAGGACGACGGCTCGCTCCTGCAGCAGGCGCGCTACGCCCGCAATCTCGTTGAGGGACAGGCCCACACAAAGCACCAGTCCTGGACCAGCCGGGTTGTTCAGCATGCCGATACCCCTTTGTCGACCGCATCTGCCCACCACCTTGCCTACCGCTCGGTGTCGCAGTGTGTCCACGGCAAATGGGGAGAATTGACCCATTCCTGACCAATTGCTGCCCAAGGACTGCCCGCCTGCCGTCCTTGTTGGGGTCGTGCCCACCGGCCAGCGTAGGGAGCACCCTCAGACCCCTGGGGGCTCCCGTGTATCTCGCCACCCACCGGCGGGACACCCTCACCACGGAGGACACATGAGAGCACGAGAACGCTCAGCAGCGCTCAGGAGATCGCTCCTGGCCGCCATGGCCGCGATCGCCACCCTGGTCGCCATGGCAGGGCTGGTCGCACCGTCGGCCCAAGCAGCCCAGGCAGCCCCATCCGACCCGACCACCAAGTTCACGGCAGCCGCCGAGAAGGAGCTGACGACCAGCAAGACCGCTGACTTCTGGGTTCGCCTCGCAGACCGAGCGGATCTGTCCAAGGCCAGCGCCATCAAGGACTGGGACCAGCGCGGCCAGGCGGTCTACGACGCCCTGCGCACGCATGCGGACAGCTCTCAGGCCGGTGTCGTCGCGCAGCTCAAGGCGGCGAACGCCGACTTCACGCCTTACTGGATCAGCAACGCCGTGCTCGTGCGGGGCGGGACCCTCAGCCTCGCCACCTCGCTGGCCGCTAAGCCCGAGGTGAAGCAGATCGTCGAGACGACCGTCCTCGAGCTGATCAAGCCGGTCGACGTGAAGCCTGACACCGGCGGCATGGGTCCGAACGCCGTCGAGTGGGGCATCGCCGCGATCAACGCCGACGACGTCTGGGGCGCCGGCACGACCGGCGAGGGCATCGTCGTCGCCAGCATCGACAGTGGCACCGACGTCAACCACCTGGCACTTCGGTCCAAGTACCGCGGCCTGCTGCCGGACGGAACGCTCGACAACAACTACAACTTCTTCGACGTCGCGGGCAACTGCAACGCGGCAGGCGACCCCTGTGACTCCGATGGTCACGGGACGCACACGATGGGCACGATGGTCGGCGCCGACGGTGCCAACCAGATCGGTGTCGCCCCCGGCGCCCGGTGGATCGAGGCCAACGGCTGCCACACCTGCGCCGACGCCGACCTCCTCGACGCAAGTCAGTGGATGCTCGCGCCGACCAGGCTCGACGGAACCGCTGCTGACACGTCGAAGCGCCCGCACATCATCAACAACTCGTGGGGGTCGCGCACCCCGTCCACCGCCCCGTTCCTGGAGGACATCCAGCTCGCCTGGGCGGCGTCCGGCATCTGGGGCCAGTGGTCCAACGGCAACAGCGGTCCGGGCTGCCAGACGAGCGGCTCTCCCGGCTCGCGCATCATCAACTACTCGGCCGGCGCCTATGACTCGGCCGGCAACATCGCGAGCTTCTCGGCGCGTGGTCCCGGCCAGGACGGCGAGACCAAGCCCAACATCGCCGCTCCTGGCGTAGCAGTGCGGTCCTCATTGCCCGGTGGCGGCTACGGCAACATCAGCGGCACCTCGATGGCGTCGCCACACGTCGCAGGCGCCGTGGCCCTCGCCTGGAGCGCCGCACCCTCGCTCGAGCGCGACATCTCCGCAACCAGAGCGCTGCTCGACGAGACCGCTGTCGACACCAGTGACGTCACCTGTGGCGGCACGCCGGAGGACAACAACGTGTGGGGTGAAGGCAAGCTCGACGCCTTTGCGCTGTACCAGTCCTCACCGCGAGGCGACGTGGGCCAGGTGGCCGGCACCGTCACGGCTGACGGCAGCCCCGTCGCAGGTGCCACGGTCGAGATCGCGGGTCCGACGCCCCGCTCCGTCACGACCGGTACCGACGGCACGTACGACGTCGCGGTGTCCGCGGGTGACTACACGCTCACGGTCCGCGCTTTCGGCTACGCCCCGGCGACGCGGAACGCCACCGTCACGGCCGGCGCAACCGCCACGGTTGACGTGGAACTGGTGGCGGCGGCCCGGCACACGGTCTCCGGCACGGTGACCCTCCGGGCCACCGGTGCTCCGGTGGCGGGCGCGACGGTGACCCTCACCTCGGCACTGCCGGCGGCAACCACCGCAGCGGACGGCACGTTCTCCGTGCCCGACGTTCCGGAGGGCACCTACACCATGTCCGTGAGTGCGGGCGGCTGCGCAGCACCGTACTCCCGGAGCCTCGTCGTGGACGGCGACGAGACCGTGGCAGTGGAGCTGGAGGGCCGGGCCGACGGCTACGGCTACACCTGTGTCGTCGGCACGGGCGACTACCTGCAGGGCTCGACGAAGACGACTCTTGCGGGTGACGACTCCACGCTGGCGATCGACCTCCCGTGGGCCTTCAGCTTCTACGGGGAGTCCTACAACCGGGCATTCCTGTCCACGAACGGCCACGTCAACTTCCTGGCCACGGTGTCGGCGTTCTCCAACGGGGCCATCCCCAGCACGGGGACGCCGAATGCCGCGATCTACCCGTTCTGGGATGACCTCAACGTCGATGCGTCGGCCGGGGTCTACACCGGGACGACGACGGTCGGTGGCCAGGACGCGTTCGTCATCGAGTGGCGCAACGTCCGGCCCTTCTCCGACGCGAACGCGCGGACGAACTTCTCGGCCACGCTGCTGCGCAACGGGAAGGTCATCCTCGGCTACGGTCCGCAGACCGACGGCAAGCCGGCCCTCACCGGCAGCTCGGCGACGGTCGGCATCGAGAACGCAACGGGCACCGTGGCCTGGCAGTACTCCTTCAACACCGCTGGCGCGGTGGCTCCGCAGAAGTCCATCACCTTCAGCCCACCGCCGAGCGGCACGCTCTCGGGCACGGTGACGGACTTCAACGACCACGAGCCGGTCTCGGGCGCCAAGGTCACGATGACCCCGTCCACGGGCGCGCCCGTGACGGTGACCACCGGGGCCGACGGCACGTTCTCGAAGGTGCTCTTCCTCGGCACCTACGACGTCGCGGTCACGGCAACGAACTACGTCGGTGAGTCCACCGAGGTCACGTTCGACGAGGATGGTGACACCGCGGAGTTCAGTCCGGCTCTCAAGACCGGGATCGCAGAGATCACCGGTGCGACGAGCTACGACTGGGGAGTCCTCGGAGCCGGCGACACGCGGACGGGGACGCTCACGGTCAAGAACACCGGTTCGGCGCCGCTCGAGTTCTCGGTCGCCGAGTCCGGTCGCAAGACCGCGTCTTCGG
>DASUQN010000077.1:0-9190 GCA_036280515.1 Intrasporangium sp.
GGACGGACGACGTCGAGGCCGGGGATCGCGCGCAGCGCGGCCAGGTGCTCGACGGGCTGGTGGGTCGGCCCGTCCTCGCCGAGGCCGACGGAGTCGTGAGTCCACACGTAGGTGACGGGAAGCTGCTGCAGGGCGGCGAGCCGCACGGCCGGCCGCATGTAGTCGGAGAAGATGAGGAACGTCCCGCCGTACGGGCGCGTGAGGCCCTCGAGCGCGATGCCGTTGAGGATCATCCCCATGCCGTGCTCGCGCACCCCGAAGTGGAGGGTCCGGCCGTAGGGGTGCCCTTGGAAAACCTTGGTCTGCTTCGACGTCGGGATGAAGGACGGCTCGCCCTCCATCGTCGTGTTGTTCGACTCGGCGAGGTCGGCGGAGCCGCCCCACAGCTCAGGCATGACCGGCGCGAGTGCGGTGAGGACCTTGCCGGAGGCCGCGCGGGTCGCGATGCCCTTCTCGTCGGCGGGGAAGCTCGGCAGCGCCTTGGTCAGGCCCTCGGGGACCCGGCCGGCGAGGACGCGGTCGAGCAACGCGGCTCGGTCGGGGTTCGCCTTGCGCCACGCGGCGTAGGACGTGTTCCACTCCCGGTGGGCAGCCTTGCCGCGCTTACCGACCTCACGGGCCCGCTTCAGCACGGCCGGCTCGACGACGAAGGACTTCTTCGGGTCGAAGCCGAGCAGCTCCTTCGTGGCCGCCACCTCCTCTTCACCCAGCGCAGAGCCGTGCGACTTGCCGGTGTCCTGCTTCGTCGGGGCCGGCCACGCGATGATCGTGCGGAGGACGACCAGCGTCGGCTTGTCCGTCACCTCCTCGCCCGACCGGATCGCAGCGAGCAGAGCGTCGACGTCCTCGACGTACGTCGCGCCGTCGCCGTCGCCACGCCAGTCCACCGTGCGGACGTGCCACCCGTAGGCCTCGTACCGCTTCGCCACGTCCTCGCTGAACGCGATGTCCGTGTCGTCCTCGATGGAGATCTGGTTCGCGTCGTAGACCACGGTGAGGTTGCCCAGCTCCTGGTGGCCCGCGAGGGAACAGGCCTCGTGGCTGACGCCCTCCTGCACGTCGCCGTCCGAGGCGATGACGTAGATCCGGTGGTCGAACGGGCTCGTACCGGCCTTGGCGTCGGGATCGAAGAGGCCGCGCTGGCGCCGCTGCGCCATGGCCATGCCCACTGCGGAGGCGAGGCCGGAGCCGAGTGGGCCAGTGGTGATCTCGACGCCCACAGTGTGGTGGACCTCCGGGTGGCCAGGGGTCCTGGAGCCCCACGTGCGCAGCGCCTTGAGGTCGTCGAGCGTGAGCCCGTAACCGCTGAGGTAGAGCTGGATGTACTGCGTCAGGCTCGAGTGACCAGCCGACAGGACGAAGCGGTCCCGGCCCAGCCAGGACGGGTCCGACGGGTCGTGGCGCATGACGTTCTGGAAGAGCAGGTAGGCCAGCGGCGCGAGCGACATCGCCGTCCCGGGGTGCCCGTTCCCGACCTTCTGGACGGCGTCCGCAGCCAGGACGCGCACGGTGTCGACCGCGCGGATGTCGACATCGGACCAGCCGGCCTCCTCGGCGACCGGCCTGGCCAGGCCCGCGCTGCGCCGGGCCAGGAGGTCCTTGCCTGCCGTCCTCGCTCGATTGGGTGTGGTCGCCGTTGCGGTTGCACTGCTCGTCGTGGGCACGGGACGGGTCTCCTTATGGGCCAGATGAAGTGCGGCGCGTGATATCACGAGCCTAGTGCGTGGCGCTGGGCACGAGGCAGACGGCAGCGCGGCTCCCCGCTGACGGCACCTACACGGCTGGACCCTTACCCGGATCCATCACCCGTCACCTGCCCCGCAACGGCACGGGCTAGACTTCGGGCGGACCTGCCTGCCACCGATCGCGCCCACGGCGCACCGGGCGAGCCGGGCGCCGCGACGGATGACGAGGACTGTAGTGACAACGGTGGACCCCCGCGCCGACCTCTCGGCGCTTCACGGTCCTGGGGGAAGCGGGTTCAGGTTCCTCGTCGGGCAGTACGTCGCGCTCACGAAGCCACGGATCATCGAGCTGCTGCTCATCACCACGATCCCGGTGATGTTCCTCGCCGCTCGTGGTGTCCCCGACCTGCTCCTCGTGCTTGCGACCCTCGTCGGTGGCACCCTCTCCGCGGGCTCCGCCAACACCCTCAACTGCTACATCGACCGCGACATCGACGCGGTCATGCACCGCACGAAGAAGCGTCCCCTCGTCACGGGGACCATCAGCCCCCGGAGCGCCCTCACCTTCGGGGTGGTGCTGGCTGTCGTGTCGACCGTGTGGCTGGGGCTGCTCGTCAACTGGCTCAGCGCCGCGCTCGCGCTTGCGGCGCTGCTGTTCTACGTCGTCGGCTACACGCTGTTGCTCAAGCGCCGCACCGCGCAGAACATCGTCTGGGGCGGCGCCGCCGGCTGCATGCCCGTCCTCATCGGCTGGTCAGCCGTGACCAACGGCCTGAGCTGGTCCGCCTTCATCCTCTTCATGGTCATCTTCTTCTGGACCCCGCCGCACTACTGGCCGCTGTCCATGCGCTTCAAGCAGGACTACGCGGACGCCGAGGTCCCGATGCTGCCCGTCGTCGAGCAGCTGGTCGTCGTCGCCAAGCAGATCGCGGTCTACGCGTGGGCCATGGTGCTCACCTCGCTGGCACTCGTCCCCGTGGCGGGCATGGGTTGGATCTACACGGTCGTGGCCCTCGCTTCCGGCGGGGTCTTCCTCGCCGAGTCGCACCGGCTGCTGTCCGGCGCGAAGGCCGGGATCCCGGAGCTCAAGCTCCGCCCGATGCGCCTGTTCCACCTGTCGATCACCTACCTGACAATCCTCTTCGTCGGCGTCGCGATCGACCCGATCTGGCACCTGGCCCTTCCCGGGATCGCCTGACCACCGCGCCCACCACGCGGGTGTCATGCCTGCCGTATGCCGCTGAGCGCGGTCCCCGAGCCGGGTGACCTCAGGCGCGCGGTTCCGTCTCGAGCGGGGGGTTACCGTCCTCGAGGTAGAGCGCACCCGTGACCCGTGCGTCGCCGCGCCCGATGGCGCGGAGCAGCCGGTCGTTGTACGGCGCCACCTGCTGTGACCAGACCGACTCGTCAGCCCAGTGCAGCGCGCGGATCTCCCGGTGCTCGAGAACGGCCCGCTCCACCAGGTCCGACGGGCTGGTGCCGAGGTCGAAGACCAGCAGGACGGCATCGCGCCAACCGAGCCACGGGGGCATCCAGTCGACCGCGAGCAGGCCGAGCGGGCGCACCGCGATCCCGAGCTCCTCCCACACCTCCCGGGCCACGCAGTCGGCGGGGGACTCGTTCGGATCGACGACACCACCGGGCAGGTCCCACTCGCGCTTGTAGGCGAGCTCGCAGAGGAGCACCTCGCCGCGCTCGTTGCGCAGCACACCCTGGGCGATGGCCCGCTTGACCGGGAGCGCCGAGTCGAGCATCGCGGTGAAGCCCTCCCGCGTGCCGGGCGCCGGGTCCTCCTTGAGCCGACCCAGCACGACGGTGTCGTGGGGCTCGCCGCCCAGTCGGGCGTTGCCGCGCAGCAGGCCCTCCCGCCGCAGGCCGGCACGGAGGGCGACATGCAGGGACGCCCGGTTGAGCGGGTTGACGTGGGCCTCCACCCGGCGCAGGCCCAGCTCGGTGAAGGCGAAGTCGACGAGGAGCCGCACGGCACGGCTGGCCAGACCCCGCCGGCGGAATGGGGCGTAGACGACCCACGAGAGAGAGCCGACACCCTCGGCGACGCGCCTCACGTCGACCGACCCCGCCACCTGGCCCTGCCACTCCACGAGGAACGTGGCCTTGGAGCGCGAGTCCGCCCACTCGTCATGCGTGTCGGCGACCCAGGCGGCGTGATCATCTCGGCTCGGCGGCGCCGACGGGACGTCGAACCAGCGCGCCGTCTCCGCGTCGTGCAGCTGAAGGGCCTGCTCCACGTCACTGGTCAGCCAGGGACGGAGCACGAGGTCGCCGTCGTTGAGCGTCGGTTGGTCGCCGAGGTTCACGACCCCAACCTAGGGCGTCCTACACGGGCAGGCGACGGGTCTCCAGGACCCCCCACGTCAACGCGACCGCGAGCAGACTCGCGCCGAGCATGTGGAGGAGGACCAGCACCTCCGGCAGCCCGCTGAAGTACTGCACGTAGCCGATGAGGCCCTGCGCGATCGTCACGTAGAGGACGGCATACCAGGCGCGCTTGGGCCGATCGTCGCTGGCCGTGAGCCGCACCGCGACGAGCGTCGCGATGACGAGCCCGACGAAGAGCATGACGGCATCCGCGTGCATCCACGACACGAAGCGCGGGTCGAAGCCCGTTCTTGCCGGTGTCTCGGCATCGCCGGAGTGCGGACCGGAGCCGGTGACGATGACGCCGAGCGTGAGAACCATTGCGCCGACGCCGGCCGTCGCCCAGGCGAGACGGCGGGTGAGCGGGTGGACCGTGAGCTCGCCAGGGCCGGAAGCCTCGTCCGCCGCGCCCCGGACCAGCGCAGTCGAGAGCGCGATGAGGACCATCGACATGAGGAAGTGGAACATGACGGTCCATGGGTTGAGCCCGGTCCGCACCGTGATCCCGCCAACAACCGCCTGGGCGATGACGCCCGCCGCGACTCCGTAGGCGGCGCGATGCATCCTGCGCCGTTCGGGCCAGACCCGCAGGACCACCCAGACCGACGCAACCGCGAGCAGGCCGAGGACGCCAGTCAGCGTACGGTTCCCGAACTCGATGAGGTCGTGGTAGGCGCTCTCCGGCGTGCGGACCGGGGTGAAGGACCCCGGCTGGCACTCCGGCCACGTCGAGCAGCCCAGGCCGCTGCCGGTCAGGCGGACGATGCCGCCGGTGACGACGATGCCCACCTCGGCGACGAGGTTGGCCACGAGGATCGGCCGCACCCATCGTCGCAGCGCTGGGGTGGGCGCGACTGAGGTCTTCCAGGCGGAGTCGGGCAGGGTCACGCACAGAGCGTATGCCGCTGGGCCTCGAGGCGTGCAGAGCCCTCAGGTTGCCGCTGCCCACGGCCGGAGTCAGGGGTCAGCCGAGGTCGGACCATACGGCGGCGCTGCCCGCGTGGCCCGCGAGGACGACGGCCACGATGAGGGCCAGGGAGGCAGCCACGACGAGAACGGCCAGCACGAGCTGGAGCGCGCGGCTGCCCACGTCGTCGCGCCCCGACGGCTTCAGCAGCCAGCACGCGGCGAGCACGACGACCAGGAAGATCGTCGCGACGAGGCGGACGCGGTAGCCGGCGTCGGTGTGGTTCCGGACGAGGTCGAAGTCGGTCGTCGCGCTGCGCACCTGCGACACCCGGACGAGCAGCGCCTCACCGCTCTGCGCCGCCACCCAGGCCCCCACAGCGCTGAGGACAGCGCCGATCGCAATCGGCCAACGCAGGATCGCACGCCATCGGGGCAGCACCGCGAACGCGATGGCAAGGACGGCCACGAGGGGAACGAGGACGACGATGCCGTGGATGACGAGGACGTGCATCGGGAGCCCGAAGATGTAGTCGAACACTGCCCCTCCATGCGGCTCATGCCGCTCATGCCGGCGCTGGTGAATGCCTTCACCGCCGGTCGGGCGGGCGGTGGGGCCAAGTCTGATGCAGTCAGTCGTCGAATCGGAACAGCCGCGCCGCGAGGAGTGTCATGGCGCCCGCCCACCCCAGGACGACGAGCAGGGCGGGCAGGTTCAGCGTCCCCTCGACGAACGCGGACCGGAGACCGTCCCCCAGCGCGGCCGAGGGGAGCAGCCCGACGAATCCTGCGACGGCGTCGGGCAGTTGCGTGCGGGGCACGATGACCCCTCCGACGGCGAGGAACAGCACCCAGAGCAGGTTGGCCACGGCGAGCACGGCCTCGGCCCGCAGGGTTCCGCCGATGAGTAGCGCCAGGGCCACGAAGGCCCACGTGCCGAGGACGAGGAACACCAGGGCCGGCAGCACTCCGGCTGCATCCGGGTGCCAGCCGAGGGCGAGGCCGAGCGCGCTGAGCACGACGACCTGGATCGTCAGGACGGCGAGCGTGGCCAGGACCTTGGCCGCAACGAGCCCGCCCTTGCCGAGGGGCGTGACGCCGAGATAACGGAGGACGTCGTAGCGACGGTCGAATCCGGTCGCGATCGCCTGTGAGGTGAACGCGGACGAGATGACCGAGAGGGCGAGCACGCCCGGAACGGCGACGTCGATCCGGTTGCCCGGGCCGAGCGACGGTGACGTCGTCACGCTGAGGCCCACGAGGACCAGGGCGGGCAGGATGATGGAGACGAGCAGCTGCTCCCCGTTGCGCAGCAGGGTTCCGACCTCGAAGCGGGCCTGGGCGAGGATTCGCTGGCGAGACGGTGCCGCGAGGCCGGTCCTCGGCCGCGGGCCGGATGCCATCGTGCCGGTGTCCTTGCCGAGGTACTTGCCAGCGGCCTTGCCGGCTCGGAGCGCGCTCATGTCCGGCCCCTCGTCGTGAGCTCGAAGTAGACCGCTTCGAGCGGCCGCCCACCGGTCACCTCGGCGATGGTGCCCTCGGCCACCGTGCGTCCCGCGTTCATGATGACGAGGTGGTCGGCGAGCCGCTCGGCCTCCTCGAACGAGTGGGTCGTGACGACGACCGTCGCCCCCTCGTCGCGCAGGACCCTGATGATGTCCCACACCTCCAGTCGTCCATGCGGGTCCAGGCCGGCTGCTGGCTCGTCGAGGAAGAGCACCTCCGGGCGGCCCAGCAGGGCGGCGGCGAGGGCGAGCCGCTGTTTCTGGCCTCCCGACAGGCGCCGGATCGTGGTGCCGGCGAAGTCGGACACCCCCAGCCGGCGTGCGGTGGCGGCGACATCGGCCGGGGCGGCGTAGAAGCGGCTGAGGTGATCGAGCAACCGCATCGGCTTGCTCCCCCCGGGCAGGCCGCCGGTCTGCAGCATGACGCCCACGCGGGCGCGGTGGTCGGCATCAGCGGCGGCGGGATCGGTCCCAGCGACCCGGACCTCGCCCCGGTCCGGGCGGCCCAGGCCCACGGCGCACTCGATCGCGGTGGTCTTGCCGGCGCCGTTGGGGCCGAGCACGGCCGTGATCCGCGCGGCGGGAGCGTGCCAGGAGAGCCCGTCGAGGGCCCGGACGGAGCCAAAGCTGCGGTGCAGGTCCGAGATGGTCACAGCCGACGTCGCGGCTGACACCTCACGCGCGGCCTCCGTCATGGTCGATGAGTCTAGGCTCGGGTGGGGCCGCCACCGATCGCGGCCCTGAGTACGTGCTGCCCGACCTGCCTGGAGATGCTCCCTCGTGAAGATCGACCCCGCCGCCAAGCCGTTCACCGCGATGGCGGCCGCGCCCACCCTGCTCGCCGCGGTGGCTCGCCGGCCCCGGACGACGCTCGCCCTCGGCCTGCTGACGGCGGGCGTCACCCTGTTCTTCCGCGATCCGGACCGCACGCCCGACCGGGCTGCGATCACCGACGTGGACGTCGTCGTGGCCCCGGCGGACGGGATGATCGTCCATGCCGGGCCGCTTCAGGGGGGCGTCGCCCCAGAGGGGGAGCCGGCGGGCGAGTGGCAGCAGGTCAGCATCTTCCTGTCGCTGCTCGACGTGCACGTCAACCGGTCGCCCTACGGTGGCCGCGTCGTCAGCGTCACGCATGTGCCCGGCCGTTTCCTCGCTGCCTATCGGGCAGCCAGCGCGACGAAGAACGAGCGGACCGACATCGTCGTCGAGCGCGTCGTGGCGGGGGAGACCCGGCGCGTGGTCTACCGGCAGCTGGTCGGCCAGCTGGCCCGGCGCATCGTCACCCGCATCCGCCCCGGCGACGACGTCGCAACGGGCGAACGCATCGGCCTGATGAAGTTCGGTTCGCGCATGGACGTCTTCCTCCCGTCGCACGTGACCCTCGAGGTCACCAAGGGGCGGCGGGCCGTGGCCGGCGAGACCGTGCTCGGCCGGTTCCCTGCCGTCTCCCGTGCTGGGGAGGCGACGGCGTGAGCCTGTCGGAGGACCCGTCGCGGCCACGGACGGAACGCGCGCGACGCCGGGTCGTCCGGGGCTGGCGGCTCGTGTCCCAGACCGGTGCCCGTGTCGTCCCGCTCAACCGGCTCAACCCGCGCGTCCGGGCCAAGGTCATGCTGCCGAGCCTGTTCACCCTCGGCAACATGATCTGCGGCTTCTCCTCGGTCCTCATGGCCTTCCAGGGCAGGTTCCGCATCGCGGCCGTCCTCATCGCCGCGTCAATCGTGCTCGACATCTTCGACGGCGCGGTCGCTCGTGCGGTGGGCGCGATCACCCCCTTCGGGCTGCAGTTCGACTCGCTCGCAGACCTCATCTCCTTCGGGATCGCACCCGCCGTCCTGGTCTACACCTGGGCGTTGCCCTCGTACCCGCAGTGGGCGTGGGCCGGTGCGATGTTCTGGCTCGCCTGCGCCGCCTATCGCCTGGCCCGCTTCAACGTCACGATCGACCCGCTCGCCGACAAGCGCTACTTCATCGGGTTGCCCAGTCCGGGGGCGGCCGGCGTCGTCATCGCCACCGTCTTCGCGATCGACAAGCCGCTCGAGGGGCCGCTGTTGCCGATCGCGGCCGGCGTGGTGCCAGCGGCGCTGATGGCGACCTCCTTCCGCTTCCGCTCCTTCCGGGCGCTCATCTCCAGGCGGCATCTGCCCCTCAAGATCGGCTTCGTCGCGGTCATCGTCCTCGGCCTCGTCCTCGCGCCCGGAGCGACCGGCATCGCGGTCGCCTACGGCTACGTCCTCACCGCGCCCCTCGGCTGGCTCACCGCTCCGCTCCGCCGGCGCTACCTGGGGCCCGACTCCGTCGCACCGCCCCGCAGGCGGCTGCCCTCGGTCATCATGCCGGTCGAGGTGGATGCGAGCGTCGACGGCGAGCGGGCGATCGTCGTGGTCGAGGACGGCGCCGCCGCCGACGACGGTGAGGTTGGCGGGGACATCGAGGGTGAAGTGGGTAGTGGGGCGCGGTAAGGCGACCCTGACTGGAGCTTCCCACTCAATTACGTCACAATGGTGTGGTGTTTATCGGTGAGCGTGCCGCGCACGAGGCGAAGGACGGCGACCATGCCGACCATGGCTCGCCGCTCGAGTCGCGCACCAGATCCCGGGTCCTGCACATGGTCTCTGCGGAGGGCCCGATCACCGCTGCTGAGCTCGGCCGACACCTCGACCTGACGCCGGCGGCCGTCCGTCGCCACCTCGACGCGCTCGTCGAGCAGGGGGC
>DASUQN010000078.1:0-5677 GCA_036280515.1 Intrasporangium sp.
CCTGGCGCAGGGTCTCCAGCGGCTCGGCAAACGGGCGGTCGTGGCACTGCGGCAGCCATCGATGGGCCCGACGTTCGGCATCAAGGGTGGCGCCGCGGGCGGCGGGTACAGCCAGGTCGTCCCGATGGAACGGCTCAACATGCACCTCACGGGTGACTTCCACGCCATCACCGCAGCGCACAACCTGCTCGCCGCAATGGTCGACAACCACCTGCACCAGGGCAACGCACTCGGCATCGACGTGCGCAACATCACCTGGCGACGGGTCCTCGACGTCAACGACCGGTCGTTGCGCAACATCGTCGTCGGCTTGGGGGCCCGTGAGGACGGTGTGCCGCGCGAGACGGGCTTCGACATCACGGCCGCCAGCGAGATCATGGTGCTGCTCACGCTTGCCAAGTCGCTCTCCGACCTGCGACGGCGCCTCGGCCGCATCGTCATCGGGTACACGACCGAGGCGAAGAGCGTCACGGCCGAGGACCTCGGCGCCGCGGGCGCGATGGCCGCGCTCCTCAAGGATGCGATCAAGCCGAACCTGCTGCAGACCCTCGAAGGTGGCCCCGCGATCATCCACTGCGGTCCGTTCGGCAACATCGCGACCGGCACGTCGTCGGTCACCGCTGACCTCATCGCGATCCAGGGCAGCGACTACGCGATCACTGAGGCCGGGTTCGGGGCGGACATGGGCGCGGAGCGGTTCTTCAACGTCAAGTGCCGCGTGAGCGGGCTCAAGCCCGACGTCGCGGTCATCGTCGTCACGGTGCGCGCGCTCAAGTCGCACTCGGGCAACTACGTCATCCGGGCGGGCAAGCCGCTGCCTCCCGGCCTGCTCGACGAGAACCCGACCGACGTCCAGGCCGGGCTGCCCAACCTCCGCAAGCACATCGAGATCGTGCGCCGGTTCGGCGTGCAGCCGGTCGTCGCGATCAACGCCTTCCCGCACGACCACGACTCCGAGCACGACGTGATCCGGCGCTACTGCAACGGCATCGGGGTGCGCAGCGCCGTGACCAAGCACGTGGCCGAGGGCGGCGCGGGCGCGCTCGCTCTCGCCGAGGTCGTCATGGAAGCGGCGCACGAGCCGAAGAGCTTCGAATTCCTCTATCCGCTCGACCTGCCGCTGGAGCAGAAGATCGAGGCCATCGCGACGCAGATCTATGGCGCGGACGGCATCGACGTGAGCCCGGCAGCAGCGAGAGCCCTCCGGGACTACGAGCGCCTCGGCTTCGGCGGCCTGCCGGTCGTCATCGCCAAGACGCACCTGTCGATCTCCTCGGACCCCACGCTCAAGGGGGCCCCGCGTGGTTGGCGGATGCCGGTGCGCGAGGTGCGAGCGGCGGTCGGCGCCGGCTATGTCTACGCCATCTGCGGCGAGATGCGGACCATGCCGGGCCTGTCCGCGGCGCCGAACGCCCAGCGGATCGACGTCGATGCCGAGGGGCACATCACCGGTCTCAGCTGATGCCGGGGCGGTGGCTGGGCGCGTGCCATCCCACGCGCCCAGACATCGGCCCAGCGTGAGCCCGTCAGGTGCGGCCGTCGGCGATCAGGGGCGCGCCATCGAGCCGACGCGCCATGAACACGTCGTCCCGGTACTCGTCCCCCTCGAGCCAGATGGCGCCGGGGATCCGACCGACCTCGGCCCACCCGGCCCGCTCGTAGAACTCACCGAGAGCGAGGCCGCTGCGATAGTCAAGGAGCAGCAGCGTGACGTCGGGCAGGCGCCGCCGAGCGATCCCGACCATTCCGGCGAGGAGCAGGGCGCCCCAGTTCCGACCTCGGGATGTGGGGTCGATCATGAGGCGTTTGAGCCAGGCGACGTGGGCGAAGCCTGGCTCAGCGGTGTACTCCCAGTAGCCGAAGCCGCTCAGCTTGCCGTTGGGTTCGCGCAGCCCGATGAGCAGCGACCTGCCCGCGCGCACGAGCTCGGCATGCTTCTCGAACGCTGCGCGGACTCGCGCGACGGGCGCCCCGGGGAGGAAGCCCACCGCTCCCCCGGCGTCGTTGACCCGGCGCCAGAGGTCGACGAACTCGTCCGCATCGGCGTCGTCGAGGTCGACCACGCCGACCTGCGGAAGTCGGAGGATGATGTCGGGCTCGTCCTCGGGGAAGTGCGGGTGGACCTCACGGCCCACCTCGACGAGACCCGCAGCGAGGGCGGTCGCGAGGGATGCGCCGTTGGCCGGGGCGACCGCCGCCCGGACGGGCAGGTCCGGCCGGTGCTCGGCCGCCCAGTTCACGAGCCCGCGAGCGAGCTCCCGGCCAAGCCCTCGTCCCAGCGCCGCGAACTCCAGGCGGTAGTAGAGGTTGAGGTGCGGCTCGCCGCGGTCGCGCACGACCCGCAGGCCGCCCCACCCGACGACCTCCCCGGTGGCCAGGTCCTGGGCCGGCGCGTAGTCGGCCCCCTCGGTCTGCCATCGCTCGAGGATCGCGGCGAAGTGCTCCCGGCACTCCGGCACCGTCGCCATGGCGGCCGGCTTGTGGGCGTAGGTCCGTGGGTCGGTGTGCAGCCGCACGTAGTCAGCCAGGTTCTCCCCGGCCGGCCGCATCAGCGCGAGTCGCCCGGTCCTGATCCAGGTCGTCGCTTCGTCCGTCACCACGGCGGGGTGTGGGATCTCGAGTGCCATTCCGGCATCCTTTCGGACGGGACCGACAACGGCGGTGAGCGGCCCTCCCCGTGCGCGAAGGGCGGGAGGCGCCTCGGGAAGCGGTATGCCGCTGAGCCGGCTCAGCGGCATACGAACCCTTGGCGGGTGGCTCAGGCGACGACGAAGTCGGAGAGATCCGCCTCGACGGCGGGGGTCACTCGGGCACGCACGCGCGTTCCGTCCTCGACGTGCTCGCTCTCGAGGATCTCGCCCTCCTCGTGGATCTTGGAGAGGAGGTCGCCACGGTCGTAGGGCACCAGCGCCTCGACCTCGATGTCCAGCTTCGGCAGCTCGCGTGCGATGAGCTCGCGCAGCTCCCCCATGCCCTGGCCGGTGCGGGCGGACACGGCGATCGAGTGCTTCTCGTGCCGGCGCAGCCGGGTGAGGACCGCGGGGTCAGCGATGTCCGCCTTGTTGATGACGATGATCTCCCTGATGTCGTCGCCGCCGACCTCGGCGAGCACCTCACGCACTGCGGAGATCTGGCCCTCGGGATCGGGGTGCGAGCCATCGACGACGTGCAGGAGCAGGTCCGCGTCGCCGACCTCCTCGAGCGTCGAGCGGAACGCCTCGACGAGCTGGTGCGGCAGGCTGCGCACGAAGCCGACCGTGTCGACGAGCGTGTAGACCCGCCCGTCCTGGGTCTCGGCCCGGCGGACCGTCGGGTCGAGGGTCGCGAAGAGCTGGTTCTGCACGAGCACGCCCGCGCCGGTGAGGCGGTTGAGCAGGGAGCTCTTGCCGGCGTTGGTGTAGCCGGCAATGGCGACGCTCGGGATGCCGCCCTCGCGGCGGCCCTGGCGCTTCGTGTCGCGCGTCGTCTTCATGCCCTTGATGTCGCGGCGCAGCTTGCCGATCTTCGTGTTGATGCGGCGGCGGTCCAGCTCGATCTTCGTCTCACCGGGGCCGCGCGAGCCGATGCCCTCACCGCCGGCGACGCGGCCACCGGCCTGCCTGGACATCGACTCACCCCAACCACGCAGGCGCGGGAGAAGGTACTGGAGCTGGGCCAGCTCGACCTGGGCCTTGCCTTCCCGGCTCTTCGCGTGCTGGGCGAAGATGTCGAGGATGAGCGCGGTCCGGTCGATGACCTTGATCTTGACGACATCCTCGAGGGCGCGCCGCTGGCTCGGTGCCAGCTCACCGTCGCAGATCACCGTGTCGGCGCCCTCCGCGATGACGATGTCACGCAGCTCGAGGGCCTTGCCCTTGCCGAGGTAGGTCGCCGGGTCGGGCCGCTGGCGCCGCTGGATGACCCCGGCGAGCACCGTCGAACCGGCCGTCTCGGCCAGGGCGGCGAGCTCGCGGAGCGAGTTCTCGGCGTCCTCGGCCGTGCCCTCGGTCCAGACACTGGCGAGGACGACGCGCTCGAGGCGGAGCTGGCGGTACTCGACCTCGGTGATGTCCTCGAGCTCGGTGGACAGTCCTGCGACGCGCCGCAGGGCGGCGCGTTCCTCCCGGTCGAGCTGGTCGCCGTCAAAGAGGCCGTATGCCGCTGAGTCGGCTTCCAGCGCCTCGTCGGCGAGCGCCTCGGCGGGGGTCGAGAGCAGGTCTTCGGCTGCGGATGGCTTGGTGCTGTGGCTTCGATTCATGTTCCTCATAGGGTCCCATCTGCACAACGACGGCGGCGACACATTTGTGCCCGTGCACGGCGAAGTACGGTTGCCCGTGATGAGCGAGCGCCCAGACCACTACTTCAGCGCCGACCCGGCCTCACCCGAGGAGAGGCAGCAGGTCCGGGTCCGGCTGGACGGTCGGGACCTTGCCCTGACGACCGCCCGCGGCGTCTACTCCCCGGCTCGACTGGATCCCGGCACTGCGGTCCTGCTCTCGGGGGCTCCTCAGCCCAGTCCGAATGGGCATCTGCTGGACCTCGGGTGCGGTTGGGGGCCCATCGCGATCACCCTCGCGCTGCGCTCCCCGGGTGCGCATGTCTGGGGCGTCGACGTGAACCGCCGGGCCCTCCACCTCGCGGCTCTCAACGCCGACGTCGCCGGAGTCGGCAACGTCACCTTCTGCGAGCCGGACGAGGTACCGGCCGACGTGCGGTTCGAGACGATCTGGTCCAACCCACCGATCCACGTCGGCAAGGCCGCCCTCCACGCACTCCTCCAGCGGTGGCTGCCGCGACTGGCCGATGACGGTGTCGCCCACCTCGTCGTCCAGAAGCACCTGGGCTCTGACTCCCTTCAGAAGTGGATCAACGCCCAGGACTGGGACCTGGCCTGCACTCGCCTGTCGTCGTCCAAGGCGTTCCGGATCCTCGAGGTCCGGCGACACTGATCTGGCGGAACCTCGAGGACCGGGCCGGGCGCGGTACCAGCCCGGTGCTGCCCGGTGCTACCGGGTGCTACCCGGTGATCGCGTCGAGGGCCTCGATGAGCCGGTCGACGTCCTCGTCGTCGGTGTAGGGGGCGAGCCCGGTCCGCACCCCGCCGCCGTCGCCGAGACCGAGGGCGCGTGAGCACTCGACTGCGTAGAAGTTGCTCGCCGGGGCGTTGATGCCCTTGTCCGCCAAGGCGGTGCGCACCTCCTGGGGATCCTTCCCGTCGACGGTGAACAGCAGGGTCGGCGTGCGCAGGGCGGCGTTGCTGTGGACCCGGAGGCCGGGCATCGCTCGGATCGCCGTCTCCAGTCGCTTGCCGAGCTGGTCCTCGTGCTCCTCGAGGGCATGCAGGCTCGCGACCAGACGCCCCCGCCGGTCGGACCGGTCTGCCCGCTCGTCGTCCCAGTCAGCGGTGGCGAGGCCCGCGAGGAACTCGACCGCCGCCGTGGTGCCGGCCATCAGCTCGTAGGGCAGCGTTCCCAGCTCGAACCGCTCGGGGACGTCGTCGGAGGACGGGATGAGCTTGTCCATCTCCAGCGTCTCGAGCAGGGCGGGGTCGGCCGCGACGACACCGCAGTGCGGTCCGAGGAACTTGTACGGCGAGCACGACCAGAAGTCGGCGCCGAGGGCGGGGCGGTCGACGAGCACGTGCGCCGTGGCGTGGACCCCGTCCACCCAGTAGAGCGCCCCGGCGTCGTGCACGACC
>DASUQN010000079.1:0-5024 GCA_036280515.1 Intrasporangium sp.
ATGGCCGCCTCAGCTGGGCAGCCACCACGCGCGGTTGGTCGTCGCGAACGAACTCATGCCATCGAGGGTAGCCGACCTGACAACGTCGCTGGGACCTCGCCCAGTCTCGAACGCACGAACCGGTCGAGTCAGCGGGAGGTCCCAACTCCACCCAGTGTGCCGCGGCTCCTGCCATCGCGCATCTCGAAACGGTAACGGACCCGCAGCGCCCTGAGCGTCGCCCACCGCGACGGCTCTCGTTTCGACTCCGAGGGGACGTGCGTCTCGCCGGGCCAGGCCGTTGCGGTCCAGCGGCCGTCGGTCCGACGTCTGGCATCGAGCAGGTCGAGGGCAGCGTCCATCCGCGGTTCCCGAGGGACTCCCATACTGGCGAGGCACTCGAGCCCCCGGAGGATGTCGAAGTGCCACCGCGGTGGGTGGTGCACCCGGGTGAAGTCCGCGCGGATCACCTCGCTGGTGCGTTCGCTCTTGAAGAGCTCGTGCCGGAGCAGGAACTCCACCGCAGTCTCCGCCGCCTCGCCGAGATCCTCCCGGCGATGTCCGTGGCCGGCCGACCGATAGGAGTGGATTCCCTCCAGCACCGACACCGTCGTGTGCATCGACGAGTGGCGCACCGGGTGCCCGGGTCGGTGCTCACAGTTGAAGCCGCCGTCCGGCACCCGGCTGTCGAGCAGGCAGTCGACCAGGCTCACCAGATCCTCCTCGGGCGCGCCGAAGTAGCTCGCGTAGTCCAGAGTCATGCCGTTGATGCAGGTCTCGCTCGCGGCCGAACGCGGACTTGAGTTGAGTCCACCGTCGCGGGTCTTGTTCGCGGCGAGGATCAGCTGCACCGATTCCATGGCAACCGGGTTGTCGGGTGCCAGGCCGAGATTGCGCAGCTCGAGCAGGGTGTAGTGGCTCGACGTCCACTTCGGCCGGTAGAAGCCCCGCCCCCAGTGGCCATCGGGGCGCCGAGCGGCCAGCAGGGCGGCGCCCACGCCCTCGGTGGCGATCCGCTTCTGGAGGCTCGGCTCATCGCGGTGCAGGAGGTCACGCGTGGTCAGGTAGGCGACGGAGACGTCCCCCTCCAGCAACCAGTCGATCACCTCGGCAGCCTTGTCACTGGCCATCTGCCCATCGTGGCACCGAGGCCGCCGCTTCGGCTGCAGTGGGCAACTCCTACGCTGGACCGGTGCCCGACCAGAACCTTGCCAGCGACGCGATCGTCGACCAGCTGGCCGCCCTCGCGGACCTTCCTGGCATCCGGGACCGGGCCGATGCGGTGCGGGAGGCCTGCACGCGGTTGAGGTTCCACGAGGCGCTCCGCCGGCGCATCCCGGAGGCTGCCGCAGAGTCACGCGTCCGCGGCGCCCGGGCCTCCGCGGTCCTCGACGGCGTCGACTACCCGGTGGACCTCGTCCGCGAGCTGACGACCGGCGCACGCCCGTGGCCCGACGACCTCAGCCCCGACCTCGCGACGCTCAAGGGCGCGATCGCCGCGTCAGCCGAGAGTGAGCGGGTCGCCTCCATCGTTCGCACGGCGCCCCTGCAGGCTCTCGCCCGGCTTCACGTCGCGGCCGCCTCGCCCTTCGTCCGCGCCGGAGACACTGACCACACCGACACGCTTGGCCGTCCCCGGGTTGCCGGTGAGGACACGAGCGAGTTCGTCGATCTCGGGCCGGCGCCGGACGCCGCCGAGGTGTCGCGACGGCTCGCTCAGCTGGCCGATCTCATCGTCGCCGCATCAAAGGCCACGAATCGCGTTCCCGCCGTGGTCATCTCGTCAATCGTCCACGGAGAGGTCATCGCCATCCGGCCCTTCGCCCACGGCAACGGGCTCGTCGCCCGGGCCCTGGAGCGTGCCCTGATCCAGGCGCTCGGCCTCGACCCGACCGGTGTCGCCGTCCCTGAAGCCGGCCACGTCGCGAACGGCGCGGTGACCTACACGGGCAGCTCAGCGGCATACGGCAAGGGGACGGCGGCGGGAGTGGGACTGTGGCTGGGGCAGGCGGCGGACGCCGTCCTCAAGGGCGTCGCCGAGGGCGAGCGGATCTGTGACGCGGTCCGGGCGGGACGCCTCGGCTGACGGTCCACTGTGACGGACCGAACCCCCCTTTTCCGCTGAAGTCAAGACTGTTGTCGCGCAGGCCGCTGGGGTACAAAGGATGCAGGAACCACGCATCGCCGTGAGGCGAAGGACGGATCCAAGGCAGTACAAGCGAGAGCGAGAGGTACCCACGCGACGACAGTTCACTTGGAACAGTCCACCCTCGGGTCCACACCGGGGCGACACTTCGGGAATGCACGCTTGGTAGCCCACCTCGTTCTCACGAGGCCCCCGACATCGTTGGGGGCCTCGTCCGCGTCTCCGGGGTATCCGGGGGCACCGAGGTCTCGACGGGTCTGGTCCTGCCACGGCCGTTCAGACGGGGTTCACTCTCTGATCGCGCCGCGTCTGGTTTGCATTTGGTGGCGTGAAAGGCGGACGATGGATACGCGCTCCCCTCGGGGTTGAGCGCAACGGGTCACTGGCTCTCCCCCCCGGTGCCAGTCCCGTGAGGTGGTCCCCCGTCTCCCCCCGGACGGGGGCCACCGCCTTCTCCGCCACGCACGTCGTCCACATCCCTGCGGTGGGTGTGTTGGCTGTCCACAGCAGGCCGTATGCCGCTGGGCCGGCTCCTGCGATTCGGTGACGGTTGGTCCATGGGACACGTCATCGCCGTCATGCCGGCCTCCGGTGGGGTCGGGGCCACCACGCTCGCTGCCGTCGTCGCGGTCCGCGCGGCCGAGGCCGGTCGGTCGGTGGTCGCCGTCGACCTCGACCGGTTCGGGGGACGGCTCGACGTCGTCCTCGGCGTCGAGCAGGAGCCTGGGTGGCGGTGGGACCACTTGCTCGACGTGGCCGGCGTCGTCGATGGTGTGGGCCTCGCGCGCGAGCTGCCCCGGGCTGGGACCGTGCCGGTCCTCGGCGCCTCGGTCGGCTCCGGGCGTGCCTTGGGGGAGGAATGGGTGCGGATCCTGCCCGACGTCGTGGCCGGGATGGCCGCGGCCCATCCGGTCACAGTGCTCGATGTGGCGCGGGACGAGCGAGTCGTGTCTGCCGTGGCGGGCCTCGTCGACGCCTGGGTCGTTGTGGTGGGGACGGGGGTGCCGCAGCTCGCTGCGGCTGCGACCTCGGTGCCACTCCTGCGGCAGGTCGTCGACGACGCCCGTGCGGCATCCGTCCTTGGGTCGGGCGTGGGGTCCGGTCTCGGCGGCGATGGGCCCGGCCTGGGCGGCGATGGGCCCGTAGCGCGTGGCCGACCGCGACCACGGTGTGAGCCGTGGATCGTGCTGCGCGGCAAGCGCATCGAGGACGACGTCGCCGATGCGGTCACCGACCACCTCGATGCCCCCATCGTGGCGACGGTCGGTGACGACCTGCGGCTCGTCTCCGACGCGACGAGTGGTGTGGCGCCCGGGTCGCGCGGGCGTGGGCCTGTCGTCGATGTGGCCGACGAGCTGCTGTTGCGCCTGGTGTCGAGGCCACCCCTGGATCTCGGCGGCAGCGGGAAGCCCTCCGACGCGGGCTGGCGGTGGTCCGCATGACCCTCAGCCCCGCGGTGTGGCAGCGCGTGCGGCACGGCCTGCCACCGGACCGGGGCCTCGTCGCCGATGTGGCCCAGGAGGAGACCGGGGCCCTGGGCGCCGAGCGCGTCGCCGAGTCGAGAGAGGCACTGGCGGCACGGGTTCTCGGAGCGGGCCCGCTCGAGGTCTGGCTCGACGACGCCGGGGTCACCGACCTCGCCGTCAACGGCGACGGCAAGGTCTGGGTCGACCGTGGTGCGGGGATGGAGTGGACCGGGGCGGTGCTCTCCACAGAGGACGCGCGGGCGCTCGCGGTCCGGCTCGCCGCGGCAGCCGCGCGGCGCCTGGACGAGGCGAGCCCGTGGGTCGACGGCCAGCTGCCCTCCGGCGCCCGCCTGCATGCGGTCCTGCCACCACTGGTGGCGGGCGGTCCGCACATCACCATCCGGGTACCCGCCCGGGATCACCTGTCCTTCGCGGTGCTCGAGGCGGCGGGCATGTTCCCGCCGGCTTGGGGTGTGGTGCTCCGGGAGGTCGTTGCCCGGCGACTCGCCTTTGTTGTCTCCGGCGGGACCGGTGCCGGGAAGACGACCCTTCTGGCGGCCCTCCTCGGACTCGTCGACCCGAGCGACCGGCTGCTCGTGGTCGAGGACGTCCGGGAGCTGCACGTCGACCACCCGCACGTCGTGCGGCTCGAGGCTCGCCCGCCGAACGTCGAAGGCGCGGGCGAGGTGACCCTGACGACCCTGGTCCGGCAGTCGCTGCGCATGCGGCCGGACCGCATCGTCGTGGGTGAGGTGCGGGGCGCCGAGGTGCGTGAGCTGCTCGCGGCGCTCAACACGGGGCACGAAGGAGGGTGCGGCACTGTGCACGCGAATGCTCCCGAGGACGTGATCGCCAGGTTCGAGGCCCTGGGCGCGCTGGCGGGGCTGGGCCCAGCTGCCGTGCGGGCCCAGGTCGCCGCCGCCATCGACGTCGTCGTCCACGTGACGCGGCAGGGCCCGACCCGGCAGGTCCAGACGGTCTCGGCCGTCTTCCGCAGGAGTGGTGTCCCGGTCGTCGAGACTGCCCTGAGCCGGGTCGGCGCCGATGGCGTTGATGGCGCCGATGGAGCCGATGCCGTTGGTGCCGTTGGTGCCGTCGGGCCGGCTTGGCCGGCCCTGGCACATCGTCTCGGCCTCGACCCGGCGATGATGGACAGTCTCCGGCGTCGGAGTGGAGCATGACCGCGACGGTCCTGGCCGGCCTGTTGCTGGGACTGGCCGTCGTCGTGTGGCCGTCCGGTGAACGCGTTGTCCGGGTGAACCAGGTGTTGGAACCGCCCCCTGACTTGGGTGAAACCGAGTTGGGAGGAGGCGGCACGGAGAAGTTGCGTCAGTTCTGGCGTTCGGACCCGGTGGAGCTGTTCCGCGAATGGCGGCAACAGCAGCGCGCCACCTCGTCGTTGCCTGAGGTGCTGGCCCTGTTGGAAGGGATCG
>DASUQN010000080.1:0-4387 GCA_036280515.1 Intrasporangium sp.
CTCGTCATCCTCGGCGCGGACGGGGGCGTCGACGGGCGCGCCGTCGCGGGCGCCGAGGCTCACGGTTGGGTCCCCGATCGGTTCTCCGTATCCATGCGGGAGAGAGTTCTCGCGGCGAGGTCCGGCGGGGAGCCGGGGCCGACGAGCTCGAGGATCTCGTGGAGGTCGACCCTTCGCTGCGCAAGCTCGTGGGCGAGGGTGTGGGGGAAGGCGGCGAGCGGGCGCCTGCTTCGCCGGTCGAGCGCCGACATGGAGGAGCGGCTGGCGGTGCCTGGTGCTGCGGTGCGCTGGCGACTGGTCATACCGAGTTGGCTGTCGTTGGGGGTGTGGGTCTTACCCGCAGGCGTGACTGTATGACGTGCGTCCCACGTCGGTAAGAGGCGGCGGACGACTCCCACGAGCTGGTCGAAGCGACCTCTGGCGCACTGCGGAAGGGCCGCTCACATACCGAAGCCACCGGCGCGTGGATCACCCCGATACGCTGGACGGGGAAGGATGTGGGGACAACCTGCCGCAGAGAGGGAGCGAGCAATGGGATCCGGCGAGCCCGTGCCCCGGCCCGGCCCGGCGGGGACGGCCGCCGACGCAAGCGCCGCCGCCGCGGGAGCTGACATGGTGAGTCGCGCCGCCTCCGTCGTCTCGGTCCGAGGGCTGCGGATGCGCTACGGCGAGACTGACGTCCTCACTGGAGTCGACTTCGACATCGCGCCGGGCGAGGTGGTCTGCCTGCTCGGCCCGAACGGCGCCGGCAAGACGACCACGATCGAGGTCCTGGAGGGGTTCCGGATCCGCTCCGCGGGTGAGGTGAGCGTGTTCGGCGAGGACCCCGCACACGCCAGCGAGGACTGGCGCGCTCGCACCGGAGTGGTCCTCCAGTCCTGGCGGGACCACCCGCGGTGGACGCCTCGCCGGCTGCTCACCCTCTTGGGCGCCTATTACGCGCCGTACAGCATCCCCGGTCGAGCACGTCCGCACGATGTCGACCTGCTCCTGGAGACGGTCGGACTGACGGGAGTGGCGGACCGCAAGATCGCGGGCCTGTCCGGCGGTGAGCGACGCCGCCTCGACGTCGCGGTCGGCATCGTGGGACGACCGGACCTGCTGTTCCTCGACGAGCCCACGGCTGGCTTCGACCCGCAGGCGCGCCGTGAGTTCCACGAGCTGGTGCGTCGGCTGGCCGGTCTCGAGCGGACCACCATCCTGCTGACGACCCACGACCTGGACGAGGCGGAGCGGCTGGCCGACCGGGTGCTCATCCTGGCCGGCGGGCGCATCGTGGCCGACGACACCGTCGAGGGGCTCGCCAAACGGGTGTCGGGTGAGGCCCGGGTGAGCTGGTCGAGGGGCGGCCGGAGGTTCGAGCAGAGCACTCCGGACGGAACCGGGCTCGCCCGCGACCTGTTCGCCGAGTTCGGCGAGGACCTCGAGGACCTCGAGATCCGTCGGCCGACCCTCGAGGACGCCTACCTCGCCCTTGTCCAACGGCACGAGGCGGGCCACGAGGACGCCGCGGCGGCGCTCTTCGCCGAGGAGGTGGCGCGATGAGTGCCCAGACCAACGCGGTCCGGCTCGGTGTGCGCCGCGGCTGGACCGAGTTCAGCCAGAGCATCCGCAGCACCCAGGATCAGGGCTTCTACCTGTTCACCGGACTCGTGGCGGTGGGCTACCTGTTCCTCCGACGGGACACGCCTGACGAGGGAACCGACCTGATGCTGCCGTCGGTGGCGCTGCCGAGCATCCTCGCCGCACTCGTCACCTTCGGCGTCGTGATCGGACCCGCTTACGCGCTGGCGATGGAAAAAGAGGACGGAACCCTCTTGCGGCACAAGGCCGTTCCGCACGGACTGGCCGGCTACTTCACAGGCCAGCTGCTGTTCCAGTCGGCCTCGGTGGTGCCGCAGCTGCTCGTGGTCCTTGTCCCGAGCTTCCTGCTGTTCGACAACCTCATGGCCGACCCGACCGGATGGTTCACGGTGGCGTGGGTGCTCGTGCTGGGCCTCCTTGCCGCGATGCCGATCGGCATGGTGATCGGGGCTCTGGTGAAGAACACCCAGAAGGTCGGCACCTGGGGGATGCTGCCGGTCCTGGTGCTAGCCGGGATCTCCGGCATCTTCTACCCGATGCAAGTGCTCTGGACCTGGGTGCAGTGGGTCGCTCAGGTCTTCCCGATGTACTGGATTGGCTTGGGAATGCGCTCGGCGTTCCTTCCCGAGGAGGCCGCCGCCCTGGAGGTGGGCGGGAGCTGGCGACCGGTGCAGACCGTGCTCGTCCTCGGGACCTGGGCGGTCCTCGGCGCGCTGGTCACGCCGCGGGTGCTGCGCCGGATGGTCCGCCGCCAGAGCGGTGCGGCCGTCGAGGCCGCCCGCGAGGCTGCCGTGCAGTGGGTGCGCTGAGCGCGGGAGCGCGAGCAACCGCGAGTCGGCCGCATCCACCGCCTGGATGCCCTCAAGGCCCTGCTCGCCGAGCGCGAGTACACGACCGTCGCCGGCCTGGCGGGCGCGGACAACCTCTGCGCGCAACGGAACTCAGTCGAACCCGCCGGTCTGTGGGCGTACCTGGAATCAGGTCCAGTCTCCCGCGCGGGTGAAGGTCACGTGGGTGACCCCGCTGGGCGTGGAGGTGGTCTCGACCAGATAGTCCTGCTCGAGGCCCTCCAACCCTTCCCACAGCCGCACGCCCCGGCCGAGCAGGATGGGGACCACAACGACGTGCAGGTGGTCGACGAGCCCGGCAGCAAGGAAGTCGCGGATCACGCTGGCCCCCCCACCGATGCGGATGTCCTTGCCGCCCGCCGCCTCTCGTGCCTGGGCCAGCGCCTCGCCAGGTGAGGCATCGAGGAAGTGGAACGTCGTGCCGCCCTCCATCTCGAGCGAGGGACGTGGATGGTGGGTCAGCACGAAGACAGGAGTGTGGAATGGCGGGTTGGGGCCCCACCATCCCTTCCAGTCCGGGTCCTCGTGCCACCCGGGGTAGCCCCACTTCCCCGCGCCCATGATCTCGGCGCCGATTCCCTGGTCGTGCCGCCGGACCATGGCGTCGTCGACACCGCCGCTGCCACCGGGCTCGCCGACCGCCTCGTTCCACCACCGGGTGGCGAACATCCATTCGTGCAGCCGTTCCCCGGCGTGACCGAAGGGGGCGTCCCTGCTCTGTGGCTCACCGGTGCCGAAGCCGTCGAGCGAGATCGAGAACTGGTGAACGTACACGCGTGACATGGGTGCCCCTCCTCGGTGCTTGTGGATCAGGCGTGCAGAGTAGGTCGGTAGGTGAGCTCCTCGGTGCGGCCGTCGAGGGTCCGGCTCTCGACCAGCTCCAGGTCGAAGTCCTCCGCGCCCTGGAAGATCGGCTCCACTCCGGTCCTGCCCGTGATGACGGGGAAGAGCGTCACCTGCACGTGGTCGACCAGTCCGGCGGCCATCAGCGCCCGGTTCATCGACAGGCTGCCGTGTGAGCGCAACGGAACGTCCGACTCCTCCTTGAGCCGGGTGACGACGTCGACGGCGTCACCTTCTATCACCGTCGCGTTCGGCCAGTCGAGTGGGCCTTCGAGTGTCGATGAGATCACCGTTGCCGGCATGTTCCGCATCCGGGTGACCCAGGGGTCACGCACCTCGGACTCCTCGGTGCTCGAGGCAAGCATCTCGGCGAAGAGCCGATACGTGTTGGCCCCGAACACCATTCGTTGCTCCTGATCGAACAGCGCGAGGCGGTGAGCGAGCAGTTCAGGGCCCTGTTTACCCCAATAGCCGGTCCAGTCGCCGCCGGCGGCGCCGAAGCCGTCGAGGCTGGAGAAGACGTCGAAGGTGTAGGTAGCCGTCATGATGCTCTCCTCGAGCGGTGTTGATCGGGTTCACTCTGCTGCGGGCGCAGGACCACATTCATCACGAGCGTGCCAGCCGCCTGGAGCAGCCCGTCGGCGAAGGGACGGTCCCGCCACGAGTAGGTCGTGAGGCTGATACCCAGCCGCATCGGTGGACCCTCCGGTCGTGTACCTGCTGACCCATCCGAGGCTACGTCGCGCTTGGTGACCTCAACAGGTCCAAGTCCATGCCAAACGAGCTGAGTATGTTCGGCCGCCGGACACCGGACTTCCGGTGGAGCTGCGAGTAGCGTGCAGCCGTGCGCGATGACGCGAACGCCGAGCAACGCATCGTGGCAGTGACGGGGTGGGCCCACGAGATCGACGGCCGTCGCGAGGCTGCCGTCGAACACCTGCAGCGTGCAGTCGAGCTTGACCCCAACAACGACGACGCGACCGCCAGGCTGCGCCGTTGGCTCAGCGTTCTGTGACAACCGTGCTCTCCACGGTGCTGTCGGCGGGCGGGTCTAGTGTCTGGGCATGGTGACCTGGCATCTCACGATCGACTCGAACGACCCGGCGCGGATG
>DASUQN010000081.1:0-6368 GCA_036280515.1 Intrasporangium sp.
GAGATCCGCATAGTGCTGGCTCGGGGTCCTCCCCGTCGCCGCGAGGATCTCGGACGCGAGCAGCGCGAGGATGATCCCGTCCTTGTCCGTCGACCAGACGGTGCCGTCGAAGCGCAGGAAGCTCGCCCCCGCCGACTCCTCACCACCGAAGCCGACCGACCCGTCGAGGAGACCGGGCACGAACCACTTGAACCCGACGGGCACCTCGAGCAACCGGCGCCCCAAATCCGCGGCGACGCGGTCGATCATCGAGGAGGACACGAGCGTCTTGCCGATGGCGGTGTCCGGGCGCCAGCTGGGCCGGGCGCCGCCGAAGAGGTACTGGATCGCAACCGCGAGGTAGTGGTTGGGGTTCATCAGCCCGTCGTCAGGGGTGACGATGCCGTGCCGGTCGCTGTCCGCGTCATTGCCGGTCGAGATGTCGAAGCGGTCCTTCATCTCGATGAGGGATGCCATGGCCGACGGCGAGGAGCAGTCCATCCGGATCTTCCCGTCCCAGTCGAGGGTCATGAACGCCCACTGGGGGTCGATCTCCGGGTTGACCACGGTGAGGTTGATGCCGTGTCGTTCGGCGATCGCGCCCCAGTAGTTGACCGACGCCCCACCGAGGGGGTCGGCGCCGATCCGTACGCCGGCTTCCCTGATCTTCGCCAGGTCGACGACGCCAGGCAGGTCATCGACGTAGACACCCAGGAAGTCGTATGCCGCTGAGCTCGCTCGCGCTCGGTCGTACGGGACGCGCTTGACGTCCTTCAACCCGCCGCGGATCAGCTCGTTCGCCCGTGCCGCGATGACCGAGGTGGCGTCGCTGTCAGCCGGGCCGCCATGCGGCGGGTTGTACTTGAAGCCGCCGTCCGAGGGTGGGTTGTGCGACGGCGTGACGACGATGCCGTCGGCGAGCCCGCGGGCGCCGGACGCCTTCCCCCGGTTCGCGCGGAGGATGGCGTGCGAGACCGCAGGCGTGGGCGTGCAGCTGTCGCGGTCGTCGACGAGCACGTGGACGTCATTCGCCACGAGGACCTCGAGGGCCGACCTCCAGGCGGGCTCGGACAAGCCGTGGGTGTCGCGGCCGAGGAAGAGCGGCCCGTCGAACCCTTGGGAGGCTCGGTAGTGGCAGATGGCCTGGGTCGTCGCGAGGATGTGGTCCTCGTTGAACGCCGCGTTGAGGCTCGAGCCGCGGTGCCCCGACGTGCCGAAGACCACCTGCTCGTCGGGGTTGTCGGCATTCGGGTGCTGGTCGTAGTAGGCGGCGATGAGCTCCTCGACGTCGACGAGGTCGTGGTCCTGGGCGGGCTGTCCGGCGCGGGGATGGGTCATCAGGAGCCTTCCTTCGAGGTGGGCTTCGTGGGACGCTGCTGCGTCGGGCCGGCGGGCTTCTCGGCAGGGTCCGGGATGAGCCAGACGGCAGACAAGCGGGGAACGGTGATGGTGGCGCCGTAGGACTGCTGCTGCCACGCCTCGGACCGCGCCTCGACGACGACACCGGTGCTGCTCGGGGCATTCGGGTGGTAGCCGGCCGTGTCGAGCACCACGCGCCACGACCCGGCGCGGGGCAGGCCGATGCGGTAGCCCTCCTGGGTCTCCCCGCTGAAGTTGACGATGCAGGCGATGACAGGGGCGTCCTCAGCCGGGTCTCCCGTGCCGAAGCGCAGCCAGGCGAAGGTGCTGTGGGCGGAGTCGTCGGCGTCGAGCCACTGGAAGCCGGACGGGTGGGAGTCGAGCTCCCACAGCGCGGGGTTGGCCCGGTAGATGCCGTTGAGGTCCTTGACGAGGTTGTGGATCCGGTAGTGGAGCGGTTGGTCGAGCAGCCACCAGTCGAGGCTGCGACCCTCCGACCACTCGGACTCCTGCCCGAACTCGCATCCCATGAAGATCAGCTGCTTGCCGGGATGGCTCCAGATGTACGCCAGGAAGGCCCGCAGGGTCGCCACCTGCTCCTCCCGGGACCCCTGTGACTTGCGGAGCAGGGAGCCCTTGCCGTGGACGACCTCGTCGTGGCTGATCGGCAGGACGTAGTTCTCGCTGAAGGCGTACATGAGCGAGAAGGTCACCTTGCCGTGGTGGTGACTGCGGAAGAGTGGGTCCTGGCCGAGGTAGCTGAGCGAGTCGTTCATCCAGCCCATGTTCCACTTGAAGCCGAAGCCGAGGCCGCCCTCGTCGGTCGGCTTGGTGACGCCTGGCCACGCCGTCGACTCCTCGGCGATCGTGACGATGCCGCCGACCCGCTTGTAGGCCGTCGCGTTGGTCTCCTGGAGCAGCGCCACCGCCTCGAGGTTCTCGCGGCCGCCGTGCCGGTTGGGCACCCACTCGCCTGCCTGGCGCGCGTAGTCGAGGTAGAGCATCGAGGCGACGCCATCGACCCTCAACCCGTCGATGTGGAACTCCTCGAGCCAGTAGATGGCGTTGGCGACGAGGAAGTTGCGCACCTCGGGCCGCCCGTAGTCGAAGACGTTGGAGCCCCACTCCGGGTGCCACCCGAGGCGCTTGTCCGGGTGCTCGTAGAGGGGCTCGCCGTCGAAGCGGGCCAAGGCCCAGTCGTCCGTGGCGAAGTGGCCGGGGACCCAGTCGAGGAGGACCCCGATCCCCGCCCGGTGCAGCTCGTCCACGAGGTAGCGGAAGTCGTCGGGAGTCCCCCACCGCGAGCTCGGCGCGTAGTAGCCGGTGACGTGGTACCCCCACGACGGGACGTAGGGGTGCTCCATGACTGGGAGGAACTCCACGTGGGTGAACCCGGCGTCCCGGACATAATTGACGAGGTGCTCCGCCAGCCCCCGGTAGCCCAGGCCCTGACGCCAGGACCCGACATGGACCTCGTAGATGCTCATCGGGCCGACGTGGGCGTCCGCGCCGCGGCGACGCTCCATCCACGCGTTGTCGTGCCAGACGTGGTGCGACTCGGTCACGATGGCGGCCTGCTTCGGCGCCACCTCGGTCATGCGGGCCATGGGGTCGCTCTTGAGGCGGACGATGTCGTCGACACCTCGGATCGCGAACTGGTAGTTCATGCCCTCGCGTGCGCCCGGGAGGAACAGCTCCCAGAGGCCCGACTCGCCGAGCGCCCGCATCGGGTGCGACAGCCGGTCCCAACCGTTGAAGTCGCCGATGACGTGGACCGCCTTGGCGCGGGGTGCCCAGAGGGCGAACGACGCGCCCCAGACATCGCCCATGGGTCCGGGGTAGTTGCGCAGGTGGGCACCGAGCACGGTCCACAGCTGCTCGTGGCGACCCTCGTTGATCAGGTGCCGGTCGATCTCGCCGAGTGTGGGAGCGAAGCGGTACGGGTCGTCCTGCTCATGCTCGATCCCGTCGCCGTAGGTCACGAGCAGGCGGTAGTCATGGGTGCTGCCGAAGTCCGGCGAGGTCATCGACCAGATGCCGTCCCGGATGTGCTGGAGGTCCACCACGTCGGCGGAGTCCAGGCGCGCCCGGACGGAGGTCGCGAGCGGGCGGTAGCAGCTGATGGTGAGCCCTCCCGGCCCGAGGTGGTGGCCGAGCAGGTTGTGAGGCTGTCCGTTGCGTCCCTGGAGGAAGGCGTCGACGGCTGCGTCGTCCAGACGCGGCCGCGATGCATCGGACGGGCCGGATGATGGCGCGGATGGCGTGGGCGAGGACGGGGGGCCTGGCTTCGGCGGTGTCCTGCGTTCCGGGCTCATCCTGACGGGCCTTTCTCGGAGAGGATCCGCCCAACGGCCTCGACGGGGATCGGCAGCCAGGTGGGACGGTTTCTGGCCTCGTAGGTCACCTCGTAGAGGGCCTTGTCGAGCTCGAGGACTCGGACCAACGTGCGGCCGCCGACGTCGAGCTCACCAGCGACAGACCCATACCCATCGAGGAAGGCGACCCGACAGTCGGCTGCCCACACGCCCGGCACGGCGTCGTTGGAGGACTCGCCGCTCAGGCGCACGGAACCGGCAACGTAGTCGAACGACCGCAGCATCCCGGCGATGTCGCGGTGAACGAGGTCGGGGCGGACCCGCTCGGCGAGCGGTCGCAACGGCTCTCCCTCGAAGTCGAGCGCGACCCACCCCCGCTCTGGCACGTCCAGCACCTGGCCGAGGTGGTAGTCCCCGTGGATCCGCTGGAGTGGCGGCCAGGCCACCACGCTGACCTGCCCGAGCAGGGCGGCGACGTCGGACGCACGCGAGGCAAGCTCTGGCACGGAGGCAACGGCAGCGGCATACCTGCCTCGCATGGATCGCAGCAGCGTCTCGTGGGCCTCCGCGGAGGCCTCCACCCGTCCACGGGTGGCCGCAAGTGACTGGTGGATCTCCGCCGTCACGGCCCCGAGCTCGCGAGCCCGGGCCGTGAAGTCCGTGCCGGATGCTGCGGCGACGAGGGCGACCCGCCAGGCGTCCTCGACCCCGGGGATGAACTCCTGGGCGACGGCGAGATGGCCGTGCTGCTCGGCTCCGGAGTCCGACGGGTCGTCCCAGGCGCCGGACAGGTGGCCGAAGACGGCCGGTACCCGCGTCGAGCCTGCCTGGGTCAGTGCGGACTGGATCACGACGTCAGGGTTCTCGCCATCCTGCACGATGCGGAACACCTTGACGATGAGCGGCTCCGCGGGTCCACCGTCGGGCGCTGCCATCCGGCAGATGATCGAGGTGTTCGACTGCTCGCCACTGAGCACCCTCGAGGATGACACGGTCCCCGTCGTGAGGCCGGTGGGCCAGCCGACCGCGAGTGCGTTGCTCCCGTGGGAGGCCTGGGCGTCATCGCTCCGCCCGCCCGCGAGAATCGTGTCGACGAGTCCGGCGACGTAGACCGGGTCGTGCGGGCCGTCGTACACCCAGCGCGGGCCGAGGACGCTGTGGTCCATGGTGCCGATGAGTGCATGCTCAGCACCCTCCAGCGGGGCGCCCCGATAGGTGAGGGGCACCTGGTAGACCACGGGCGGCGATGCGGCCCGGTCCGCGACGAGAACCACCTCCACGCCGACCTGCCCCTCCGGGTCCTCGAAGCGGAAGCCCCCGACCCGCCCGAGCTGCGGGGCCCGGCCCTTGCCTGCGTACCACCGCTGGTCGGGCATCCATCCCGTGAGCAGCTCGAGCTTCGAGGGAACGAGGGAGGCACCCTTGTGCACGATCGCCATCAGGATCCGTCCCCACTGCGCAGCTGGAGCCAGAAGAAGTCACGCGTGCCGAGGGTGATGGTCACGCGGCCGTCCTGGGCGACCCAGGGGAACCCGCTGCCGCCGAAGAGGTCGACGAGCTGACGGCCCGCGAAGCGCTCGGGGAGCGTGATCGTGGCAGCCTGCGGGCGGCTCGACAGGTTGCTGACGCAGAGCACCGCCTCCGCAGGGTCGGTCCCGTCAGCGTCCATTGAACGCGTGAAGGCCAGGACGGTCTCGTTGTCGGCGCTGACCACCTCGAAGTCGCCGAGTCCGAAGACCGGATGGCGGCTGCGCACCTGGAGCATGCCGCGGAGCCAGTGCAGCAGTGAGGCCGAGGTGGCCATCTGCGCCTCGACGTTGACGTTGTTGTAGTGGTAGACGAGGCTCGAGATGACGGGCAGGTAGAGCTTGCCCGGGTCGACGCTCGAGAACCCCGAGTTGCGGTCGGGCGTCCACTGCATCGGGGTGCGCACGGCATCCCGGTCGGTGAGCCAGATGTTGTCGCCCATCCCGATCTCGTCGCCGTAGTAGAGGCAGGGCGATCCGGGGAGCGAGAGGATGAGCGCGTGGATCAGCTCGAGCTCCGGCCGTGAGTTGTCGAGCAGGGGCGCGAGCCGGCGTCGGATGCCGACGTTGGCCCGCATGCGTGGGTCCGGCGCGTACCAGCCGTACATGGCGGCCCGCTCCTCGGGCGACACCATCTCGAGGGTGAGCTCGTCGTGGTTGCGCAGGAACGTGCCCCACTGGGTCCCCGGCGGAATGGGCGGGGTCTCGGCCAGCACGGAGACGATCGGCGCGGCCTGCTCCTCACGCAGCGCGTAGTAGAGACGCGGCATGACGGGGAAGTGAAAGCACATGTGGCACTCGGGATCCTCCTCGGTCCCGAAGTAGTCGACGACCTCCGCCGGAGGCTGGTTTGCCTCGGCGAGCAGGATCCGGCCCGGGTACTCCTCGTCGACCATGGCCCGGACCCGAGCGAGGAACTCATGCGTCCGGGGCAGGTTCTCGCAGTTGGTGCCCTCCTCCTCGAAGAGGTACGGCACGGCATCGAGTCGGAAGCCGTCGATCCCGAGGTCCATCCAGAACCGGACGATGTCGAACATGGCGTCCTGGACCGCCGGGTTCTCGAAGTTGAGGTCCGGCTGGTGGGCGAAGAAGCGGTGCCAGAAGAACTGCCGGCGCACCGGGTCGAACGTCCAGTTCGAGCTCTCGGTGTCGACGAAGATGATCCGGGCGTCGGAGTAGCCGCTGTCGT
>DASUQN010000082.1:0-2981 GCA_036280515.1 Intrasporangium sp.
GGCGGCGGCTCGGTCAGCGGCTCGTCGTCCCGGAGGGCACGGAAGAGGTCGAGGGCGCGCTCGGTATCCCACTTGACGGCTACGCCGGCGTTGTTCGTCGGGAACGCCATGTCGGCGATGGGGACGGTCAGGGAGAGTCCGTCGTCGCTGCTCACGGCCCGCATCGCCTGGAGGATGCGGAAGGCGTCGAATAGCGACGTCTCCTCGCCCACCGCGACCCCACCGGCCGCGGCGTCGACGAAGTTCTTGTAGCGCCAGGGGAGGAGGACCGTGGAGGGCGTGGCGGACTGCTTCATCAGGGCACCGAGGAACTGCCGCTGCCGGTTGGCGCGGCCGATGTCCCCGAGCGGGTCCTCGTAGCGGGAACGGACGTACCCGAGGGCGTTCTTGCCGTCGAGCACCTGGCAGCCCTTCTTGAGGTCGATGCCGGCCTTGTCGTCCTGCATGTCACGCGGGACACACAGCTCGACGCCGCCGAGCGCGTCGACCATGCCGGCGAAGCCGCCGAGCCCGATTTCGAGGTAGCCGTTGATGTGCAGGCCGGTGACCTGCTCGACGGTCTGCGTGAGCAGCTTGGGGCCGCCCAGGGCGAACGCGGCGTTGATCTTGTTGCTGCCGTGGCCCGGGATCGGGACGTAGGAGTCGCGGGGGATCGAGATGAGGACCGGCTTGCCTCCGCTCTCGGAGACGTGGACGAGCATGATCGTGTCCGTGCGGTTGCCCCCCGCCTTGCCGGTCTTGAGGTCGCGGCGCTGCTGGTCGGTGAGGCCCTCACGACTGTCGGAGCCGACAAGCAGGTAATTGTGCCCGGACGTGTCCGCTGGGCGCTCGCCCGCAGGGACGTTGTCGACCCGCGCGATGGTGGCCCACGCCCAGACGGGCACCAGGATGAGGAACGCCAGCCAGGCGACGACGAGGAGCCCGGCAACGAGGAGGGCGAGCCGCCCCTTGCGCAGCCGCCTCCGCGGCGTGGTGGGCGGCGGCGCGGTCTGGCGCGGCGGTCTGGACGGCTCGGGACTCTGAGGACTCGGCGGCCCGGACGCCCCTCGCTGCCGCTTGTCGGGGTCGCGGGTGTCGACGGTGTAGGCGTCGCGCTCTTCCGCAGGTTCTGGGCGCTCGGCGCCGGGTAGCGCCCGGGTGGGGCGACGCTTCCGGGTGTCCACCACGTAGACGTCGTCATCCGGGGTACCCTCGCCCGATCGGCGTTGGGACGAGTCAGTCGGCATCGGTGCCCTTCGGGTCAGGAGCGGGCGAGTGCGCCGCTGAGGGGAAGAGGTCGCTGACCCGCGGCGCCTCGTCGAGAGCGATCCGCCGGGCGAGCCGGGTGTAGCGCAGCTCCATCTGCCGGAATCGCTTGAACGTCGTCGCGACGAAGCCGAGGAAGGCGACGACGAGCCCGTAGAGGATGAGGTCGGCGCCACGCCCGACTCCGAGGACGTTGGCCAGCCTCGTCCACGTCTGGCTCGGGTCGATGATCGAGTAGATCGCCAGGGCCGCGAGGGCGAGCAGTCCGAGGCGACGTACGGCCTGCGTGCGCTGACCGGTCCCGGCCAGCAGTCGCCAGGCGATGGCGAGGGTTGCCGCGATGAGCAGGATCTGGATGACGCTCTGTCGACTCATCGCCAGATCAGCTCCGCCAGGATGTTGACGGCGTTCCACAGCGACTGGCCCTTGGCCTTGCTGTAGTCGGTGTAGAGGATGTGCACCGGCTCCTCCGCATAGGCGACCTGCTTGCCGTCGAAGCGCATGGCCCCGATCTGGGCGACGATCTCCGAGGCATGGGCCATCCGGTTCTGGGTGATGTCGAGGCGCTCGACCACACTTCGATCGAGGACACGCAGCCCGTTGTGCGCGTCGGTGAGACTCGTGCCGGTGGTGAGGTTGGTGTAGGCGACGGCAGCCCGCAGGACGATCCTCTTGAGCACCGAGGCGTCGGTGCGGTCGTCGAGGAACCGTGACCCGAAGACGACCCGCACGTCGCCCTGCCGGATCCGGCTGAGCATGGCCTCGACGTCGTCGAGCTGGTGCTGGCCGTCGGCGTCGTAGGTGACGCAGTACCGCATGTCCGGGTCGGTCAGGGCATAGTCCAGACCGGTCTGGAGGGCGGCCCCCTGGCCAAGGTTGACGGGGTGACGCACGACGACGGCCCCGGCCTCGTCAGCGCGCTGAGCCGACCGGTCGGTGGAGCCGTCGTCGACGCACACGATCTTGGGGAAGCGGGTGCGCGCGGTGCGGACGACGTCGCCGATGACCTTCGCCTCGTTGTAGAGCGGCACCACGAGCCACACGTCGTTCGGTTGCATCACCACCAGAGTAAAGCGGAGTCAGCCGTGCCCTGTCCCACTACCACGCTGGCCGTATGCCGCTGGGCTCGCTCCGCGACGAAAGGGACCGCGGGTGCCGTCCCGGGTTTCCGGATGCCGGGGCTAGAGTCGGTCCCGATGACGGACCTGAGGACTGGCAAGGTCGTGCCGGATGCGACTGGCTCCGCCGCACTGCGCGTCGCCGTCGTGGGACCGACGCACCCGCACAAGGGCGGCGTGGCGGCCCACACGACGATGTTGGCCCACCATCTCACCGAGGCCGGGCACGACGTGACGCTCGTGTCGTGGGCGCACCTCTACCCGTCCAGGCTGCACCATGCGGACGCGACCGTGCCCGAAGGGGTGCCGGAGGTTCCTCCGTATCCCCGCACAGTCAGGGCCCTGAGCTGGGCCCGGCCCGACACCTGGGTGCGGACTGGGCGGCGCCTCCGCGACGTCGACGCGGTCATCGTCGTCCACGTCATGCCCCAAATCGTGCCCGCCCATCTGGCCCTCCTGCGTGCGGCCGACGCCGTGCCGGGACAGCCGGGAAGGTCCGCGGCGAGGCCGCAGTCCGTCGTCGTCTGCCACAACGTCCTGCCCCACGAGTCCAGACCTGGCGACGCGGCGCTGATGCGCATGCTCTTCGCCCGGGTCGACGCCACGCTCGTCCACAGC
>DASUQN010000083.1:0-5976 GCA_036280515.1 Intrasporangium sp.
GAGGACCAAGGGGTCGAGCACCGCGCCGGCGTTGACCTCCTGGCCTGACACGGCCATCTGCTCCGCGGCACCGGGGGGCAGGTGTGCGGCGATGTTGCCGGCGAGGCCGCTGCTCATGATCGTCCCGAAGACCGCGATGCCCACGGTCGACCCGACGTTCCGGAAGAACTGCGTTGACGCGGTGGCGACACCGAGGTCGCGGCGGGCGGTCGCGTTCTGCACGATGAGGGTGTACACCTGCAGCGCCAGGCCGAGGCCGATGCCGAAGACCACCATCGCGAGGGTGAGGTCGAGCTCGGTGGCGGAGTGGTCGAGCCGGATGAGCATCCAGAAGCCGGCGCCCATCAGCAGGATCCCGCCGAGCGTCTGCAGCTTGTACCGTCCGGTCCGCGTGATGACGAGGCCGGCAATGATGGACAACCCGATCATCGCCACGGACATCGGCATCAGGATGAGGCCGGAGTTGGTCGCCGACACGCCCAGGACGCCCTGCGCGTACACGGGCAGGTAGATCATCGCGCCGAACATCATCACCGAGACCATGAAGCTCGCGATGTTGGACAGCGTGAAGATCGGGCTCGTGAACAGGTGGAGCGGCAGGACTGGCTCCACGGCACGGCGCTCGACGACGAGGAAGGCTGCGAGCGTGACGAGCCCAGCGGCATACATGACGATGACGGGGAGCGAGTCCCACGCCCACGTCGTGCCGCCGAGCGAGGTCGGGACGAGCAGGAAGATGAGCGTCAGGGACAGCAGGGCGATGCCCGCCAGGTCGATGACCGGCCGCTGCCTGGTGTGCTCGAGGTGGAGGAACCGGCTGATCCCGAAGTACGCCGCGACCCCGACGGGCAGGCTGATGAAGAACAGCCAGCGCCAGCCCCAGTTGTCGGTGACGAAGCCGCCGACGAGCGGTCCGAGGATCGACGAGAGACCGAAGACGCCGCCCATGAGGCCCTGGTACTTGCCCCGCTGCCGCGGCGGGATGATGTCGCCGATGATCGTCTGCGACAGGGGCATGAGGGTGCCCATGCCGACGCCCTGCAGTGCCCGGGCGGCGATGAGCCACCAGAAGTTCGGGGCCAGGCCGGACAGGACGGAGCCGACCATGAAGATGACGAGCCCGCCGAGGTAGAACCCACGCCGCCCGTAGATGTCGGACAGCTTGCCGACGATGGGCACCGTGATCGCGCTGGCGAGCATCGCCGCGGTGGCGAGCCACGAGTAGTGGTCCATCCCGCCGAGCTCGGCGACGATGCGCGGCATCGCCGGGCCGACGATCGTCTGGCTGATCGAGGCCACCAGCATGCCGAGCATGAGGGCCGTGAAGATCTGTCGCGCCTGTGGATCGAGCCGGGTGGGCGCACCAGCCGGTTCTGCGGTCGGCGCAGACGTTGACGTTCGGGGCATGGGAGAACGCTACGCGAATCTTGCATAGACTGCAAAGTTGCATACGCTGCACGAATTTCCTAGCATGCGGACATGGAGCAACCGGACCGCGGACTACGGGAGCGCAAGAAGCGCGAGACCCGGCGAGCCATCCACCGTGCCGCGCTCGACCTCGTCGAGGAGTCCGGTTTCGACGACGTGACCACGGACCAGATCGCGGGGCGCGCCGGGGTCAGCCCCCGGACCTTCTTCAACTACTTTCCGACGAAGGAGGCCGCAGTCCTCGGCACCACGCCCGCCGACCTGGACGAGCTGAGGGCGCAGCTGGCTGGACGGCCCCGTGACGAGCCCATCCTCGACTCGATCCGGGCCATCGTCCGGGACCGGCTCACTCCGGGGAGCTACGACCCCGAGCTCCGGGCGCAGCGGCGCAGGGTGCTCCTGGGCGAGCCGGCCCTCGGTCCAGCCCTGGTCGGCAACAACATCCGCACCGAGAACGTCCTGACCGACCTCGTGGCCGCCCGGCTGGGGCTGGACCCCCGGGAGTCGGTGCGGCCGCGGGTCACCGTGGCGACCGCCCTGGCCGCCGTGCGTGCGTGCATCGAACACCAACAGACCGGCGGAACTGGCACCGTCGAGGACGCGGTCGACGAGGCGTTCGCCCTCCTCGAGACCGGCCTGGGCTGAGGGACGCGGAGCAGCCCGGCCCGGCTCCCACTCAGCCGTGGTGGGCGGTACCCGCGTGGTCGATGCAGGTCCTGGCCGTGGGTCGTGCCTCGAGCCGCTCGTCCGGGATCGGTCGACCGCACACGACGCACGTGCCATACGTCCCATCCGCGATGCGCGCCTCGGCCGCATCGATCTCGGCCAGGTGCCGCTCGGCCTGGTCGACGAGCGCGGCGACCTGGGATCTCTCGTAGGCGATCGTCGCGCCCTCGGGGTCGTGCTCGTCGTCGGCGTTGGAGTCCACGGACGCCTCGACGACCTGGCCGAACTCCCGCCGGAGTGCCTCGAGGCGATTCACCGTCGTCTCGCGTTCCTCGGCCAGCCGTGTGCTGTGGGCCGTGTCCGTCACTCGCGGGCCTCCTTGCCTCGACGTCGGTCCCGACATGTCCACATTCTGCCCCGGGGCCGAGCGTCCTGCTGGTGGAGGGCGTCCCGGCCGGCACCCGCAGCAGGCAGGATGGGGCCATGAGCGAGCCGCACCAGTCCATGGGTGTCGTCTTCCCGACCGTCTTCCCGACCGTCGACCCGACCGTCGACTCGACCGTCGGCCCCGCCGGCGGCCGCCGCAGCACGACGGCGCTGGGCCGCGCCGTGGTCGCCGACGCCCTGCGCCGGGCCGATCCGGTCGGCTCCGCCTCGGCAGCCCGCGAGACGAACTGGCGGCAGGGCTACCTGCCGCACTTCCGCCGCCTCGTCGAGGCCGGCCTCCCCAGCGCCGAGGCGGCGCACACCATCGCTCGTGACGGACTCGAATCGCTCCACGAGAGGATGCGCTGGGTCAGTCCGTCGGGCGAGGGCCCGCTCCCCACGGCCTTCGACGGCAGTCCCACGCCGCTGGTCTCCGAGACGATCCGCGGGGAGGGTGCCCCGGACCGCACCATCTCCATGCCGTATGCCGCTGAGCGCGCTTCCGGGGACACGCTCCGTCGCGTGCTGGCCGGGTGGGTCGACGGAGGGGTCGTCGAGCCGACGTGTGCCGAGGCGGTCGAGCGCGTCATGGCCAACCCGGACTGGCTCGACCTGTCGGACCAGACGATCGTCGTGCTCGGTGCGGCGGCCGAGATGGGGCCGTTGCGGACGTTGCTGCGGTGGGGCGCGGAGGTGGTGGCCGTCGACCTGCCCCGAAAGGAGCTGTGGCAGAAGCTCATCGCCGACACGAGGAGGCTGGCTGGGTCGATGACGGTTCCGGCACGGCCCGGCGGCGAGCCGGTCGAGGAGCGGCTCGGCGGTGACCTGATCCACGACCTCGGTTCGGTGACCCAGTGGGTGGGTGAGCGGGACGGGCGGCTCGTCCTCGGCAACTACGTCTATGCCGACGGAGCGACGAACGTGCGCGTGTCCGCCGCCGTCGACGCCCTGACGCAGCGGGTGGTCGACCAGCGCGGTCACGACAGCGTCGCCCTGGCCTTTCTCGCGACCCCGACCGACGTGTTCGCGGTGCCCGGCGCCGCGGTGGCCAGGTCCGTCGAGAACTACGCCCAGCGGCATACGTCCAAGGTGTTGCGGGTGCCCCTGCGCACACTCAGCGGCGGCCGCCTGCTGCGCCGGAACTACGTGCCCGGCGAGGACCCGGGGATCAACGACTCGGTCGTGCTCCAGCAGGGGCCGAACTACCTTCTCGCGAAGCGGCTCCAGCGGTGGCGGGCGACGGCGCACCGGGCCGACGGCGGCGTGGTGTCGCTCAAGGTGGCGCCGCCCACGCGGACTCGCTCGGTCGTCAAGAACCGGGCGCTCGCGGCGGCCTACGCCGGCGCGCACCGCTTCGGGGTGCAGGTCTTCGAGCCGGGGACCGCGAATACGCTCATGGCCATCCTCCTGGTCCATGACCTGCGCTCCGGCGCGCCGGCGCGGGAGCACCCATGGCAGGACGAGGCGTACGGCGCGGCTCACGGCGGGCTGTGGACGTCGGCCTACGACCCCCGCAGCGCCCTCGGGATCGCCGCCCTGCTCGGCTTCGCCGCGGCTCGCTGAGTTGGCGTCACGAGCACGCAGGCCCCATGCTCTGACCATGGCCGAGACCACCTCGACGCGGTCGACGCGGCGCGTCGACGACCGGTCCCCCGAGCACGGGCTCGGGGGGACCTTCAGCGCGCCGCGGACCCTCGTCCCAGCGCTGCTCGCCGCGATCGCCTACGTCGACCCGGGCAACTTCGGCGTCAACATCAGCTCCGGGGCCCAGCACGGCTACGCCCTCGTCTGGGTGGTCGTGTTCGCGAGCTGCTCGGCGATGGTGATCCAGTACCTCGCGGCCAAGCTCGGCATGGTCACCGGGATGAGCCTCGCGGAGCACAGCGCGCGGCGCTTCCCCGGCATCGGGCGGATCCTGCTGTGGACCCAGGCCGAGATCGTCGTCATCATGACCGACCTGGCGGAGGTCGTCGGCGGCGCGATCGCCCTGCATCTCCTCTTCGGCCTGCCGCTCATGTGGGGCGCGGTCGCGGTTTCGGCGTTCAGCCTCGTCGTGCTCTATCTCAAGGTGCACGGGCGCAGCCACTTCGAGTCGGTCGTCCTCGTGCTGCTCGCCGTCATCATCGGCTCGCTGGTGTGGCAGGTCCTCATCGCGGACGTCGACCGGGTCGCGCTGCTCCGCTCCGTCGTGCCCGGCCCGCTCGACTCGTCGGCGGCGCTGCTCGCCGTCGGTATCGTCGGGGCCACGGTCATGCCTCACGCGCTGCACTTCCACTCGGCTGCCTCGCGCACCCGCGACGACGGCACCGTCGAGCCGTCACAGACCGAGCGGATGCGGACCGGCCGGCACACGGTCCGGTCGGTCGTCGTCGCGATGTCGGTCGCCGGCGTGGCGAACGTCAGCCTCGTCGTCTTCTCCGCCGCGTTGCCTGCCGAGGCGGGCGCCACCATCGAGAGCGCTTATGCGGCGCTCGGAGCCCAGGCGGGGCAGATCGCCGCGACCATGCTGGCGGTGGCCCTGCTCGCGTCCGGGCTGGCGTCGACCCTCGTCGGTGTGCAGACCGGCGACGTCGTCATGACCGGCTTCGGCAAGCGGCCGATCCCGGCGCTGGCGCGCCGCATGCTCGCGGTCGTGCCGACCCTCATCATCCTCGGCGTGGGGGTCGAGCCGACGAATGCGCTGGTCTGGAGCCAGGTGGTTCTCAGCTTCGCGCTGCCGGGCACGCTCATCCCACTCCTGCTCTTCACGCACGACCGGCGTCTCATGGGGCGGATGGCGAACCATCGCCTGACGACCGTCGTCGCGTGGCTCATCACCGCGGTCATCGTCGGCCTCGTCGGCTTCCTCATCGTCAGCGGCGGCTGACCGCCCCCGCCGCGCCGCCCCGGCCTCGCGCCTCGACCTCCACCACCGCAACACGCCCGGAAGTAGGCAACTGCTCCCTGAAATTTCAGGGGTGCGTTTCACATGGCCGGGTGTGTTGCGGGTGGGGCGGGTTGCGGGGGCAGGGCCGGTCAGGTGAGGTCGCCGGCGAGGTAGTGCTGGAGCGTTGGGCCGACATGGGCGACCAGCTCGTCGACCGTCATGGTTGCGAGGGGCTCGATCCCGACGACGCGGCGAGCCATGGCGAGGCCCACGATCTGTGATGCCGCCAGCGCCGCGCGGCGCCGGGCATCCGGTCCGGGCAGATGCCGCGCGTAGCCGCCGATGATGACGTTGTCGATGAAGTCACGGACGACGTCGTGAGCCGTGCCCTCCGTCATCGCGGAGCGCATCAGGCCGAGCAGGGCCGGGCCGGTCACCGGGTCGTCCAGCAGGGCCGCCACGGTCCGGACGATCCGCTCGCCGACGCCGTCGAGGCCCTGCGCGAAGATCTCGTCGATCTTCTGGTGCGGGTCGACGGGCAGCGCGAGCGCAGCCGCGAAGAGGCCGTCCTTGTTGCCGAAGTAGTAGGG
>DASUQN010000084.1:0-5566 GCA_036280515.1 Intrasporangium sp.
CCACTTCACGCATGACGTACCGCCCGACGTCCTCGCGTCCGGAGCCGACCATCAGCGGGATGAGACCGACACCGTCTTCGCCGCACCCTGCGAGTTCACCGTGTGGCCGCCCACCACCATCCGCGTCGTCGCCGGCCGGGACGACCGCTTCTTCCCCGTGGCGTTCCAGCAGTGCGTCGCGCGCAAGCGACTCGGGATCGAGCCCGACGTCCTCCCCGGCGGCCACCTCATGGCGGTCTCCCGGCCGACTGACCTGGCCGACTACCTCGTCGCCGTCTGATCGCCCTCCCGGCCCTCCGCAGCCGCCTTCAGAGCGGCGAGGCGACGATCCCACGCGACCGCGGCCCGGTCGAGCCATTGGGCCGCTTCCTGCAATGGGTCGGGCCGGACCGTGTAGAGCACCTCGCGACCCGCCCGCTCGGAGGTGACGAGCCCGGCCTCCGCAAGCAGGCTCAGGTGCTTGGCCACGGCCTGCCGGGAGATCTGCACCTCGCGAGCGATGGCGCTCGCACTCGCTCTGCCATCCCGGACGAGCACGTCGAGCACGTGACGTCGGCTGTCGTCCGCGAGGCACGCAAAGACCGCCGCCATCGTCGTTCCGGTGCTCGAGGCGCCGTGCATCGCGGACGTCACACCCGCTCGAGGTGAGCCCGTGCCGCGGCGAGCTCGACCTCCCAACCCTCCGAGTTGTCCCGGTGCGCTGCTGCGCGAGCGGCGTCGTCCGCGTCGCCTCCCTCGGCGAAGCCCGTCTCGACCACGTGAACGATGACGCCCTCGTCGGAGGGCTCCAAGGTGAACTCGACGACCGTCGGGATGTGCTCGCCGCCGTGCTCCTCGTCCTGCGAAGCGAGCCAGCGGAACGACGCGTAGACCGGCTCGCGCAACTCGATCGTCTCGATGGGGAACGCGCCGTGGGTCTCGTCGTGAACGACCACGTGGCCCTCACGCTGCTCGATGCGGTGCTCGCGGATCTCGCCCTCGTTGATCCACCAGCCGGGCTCGGAGACGAGAGCCCAGACGCGCTCGATCGGCGCCGCGATCTCGATCTGGCGCTCGATGGTGTTGGGAATGCCCTGCGTGCTCATGATGGTGTCCTTCCGTCGACGGCTCCGCAACCCCAGAGTTGCACATCGAGTCCCTGACATGCAACCAAAAAGTTGCGTAACGACTCGCGAGAAAACTGCGATTGTCAGGTATCAGGGTCGCGTGCTCGGGCTCTGTCAGACGAGGGGAAAGCTGGCGCGGGACCGGGGGGCTGGTCCCGCGCCGCACCTCGTTTCCAGACGAGACGGGGTGCCTCATGACCGGATCCGAGCCCACTCCGGCTGACCGGGACGCAGCAGCGGTCATGTGGCAGGCCTACGCCGAGGCGCATCCCGAGGCGGTGCGCGCCGCCCCTGAGTACACCGTCGAGAGGTTCGGCGACTCGGACGCGCTCGCGGACGAGCTGCTCGCCCATGTGCTCGACGGCCCCAAGCGCGCGACAGCCGCGCTCGTCGACGACTTCGTCGCCGAGCGCGAGCCGCTGCCGAGGGTCGGCTCCCACTGGATCGCGTGCGACGGCTCCGGCCGGCCCCGCGTGGTCATCCGCTCCATCGAGCTGCGCATCGCGACCTTCGACGACGTCGACGCAGCCTTCGCCCACGACGAGGGGGAGGACGACCGGACCCTCGAGAGCTGGCGGGCCAATCACCGCCGGTACTGGGAGCGCACCTGTACCGCCCGCGGTGCCACCTGGTCCGAGTCCGACGAGATCGTCCTCGAGCGGTTCCGGGTCGTCTGGCCGCCAGAGCACGCCGACTGAGCCGGGGTCGTCACCAGCGACGCCAAACGGGAGGTCCTCGTCGACGCGAAGTCCGGCACGGTCTTGGCCAACCGCGTCGATGACGACGACTCCGACGACGTCGCCGAGGACCGCCGACTCCTCGATACGGCCAAGGTGGACCACGACGCAGCCATCCAGACCGCCAGCGCCGAGGTCCCGCAGGGGCGGGTCGTCGACCTCGACCTGGACGAGGACGACGGCACCGTGGAGTGGGACGTCGAGATCATCGCCCCGGCCCAGGCCAAGCACGAGCTGACGATCGACGCCGTCACGGGCGATGTCACCAAGCACGAAACCGACTGACGGGCCGGCTCTCAGGTCGTGGCGGTGGCGATGACCTCACCCGAGGCCGTGCGAACCTCGATGGACCGGATCTGGTCCGGCCGCAGGGCCGTCGCCCCGGTCACGGTGGAATAGCCCGACGCGGTGCCGAGCCAGGACCCCGCAGCCAACTCACGCCCCGTGGCATCGACGACGTAGACGACGATCTCCTCGCCGACTGGCATGTCCTGGCAGGCCAGGTTCAGCTGGGTGCCCCAGCCGCGCTTCACGAGGTCAACCCCCACCTTCGCCGACGAGCCGGCTGCGGTGGCGGTGAAGTGCTGCGACGGCGGCGGCGGATCGAGCAGCCCCGGACCAAGCCACGCCCCCACGCCGAAGACCGCCAGCGCGGCTGCAGCGGCCGCAGCGGCGAACCAGGACCGTCGCCGCCGTCGCCGCCGGCGAGCAGCATCGAGGAGGTCAGCCAGGCCAGTGCTGGAGGACCCGGCCGCGCTGCCGGCGGCAGCGGACTCGGGAGCGAGCTCAGCGGCATACGGCACCTGTGTCGGTGTGTCGACGAGGGAGAGCAGCCTCGGCAACCCGGACACCTGGCCCAGCTCCTGCTGGCACGTCTGGCACGTGCGCAGGTGCTCCGTGAACGCGCGGTGGTCATCGTCGGAGAGGCCCCCGAGCAGGTAGGCGCCGAGGAACTGGTGGAGCTCGTCGTGCTGGTCCTGCTTGTTGTGGTCGATGGTCATCGGGTCACCCCCATCTCGTCCAGGATGACGCGCAGGCTGCGCACGGCGTAGAAGGCGCGGGACTTCACGGTGCCTTCGGGCACCCCCACGCGGTGTGCGGTCTCGGCCACGGAGAGCCTTTCGTAGTACAGACAGCCGACCACCTCGCGGTGCGAGGGCTGCAGCCGCGCGAGGGCCTCCTCGACGAGCACCTGGTCGAGCGCCCGGTCGATGGCGGACTCGGTCTCGGGCAGGTCCACGAGGCGGGCCTGCTGGGGCCGGCGCCCGGCGGCGCGGTGCTGGTCGACGATGAGGTGCCTGGCGGTCGTGATGAGGTAGGCGCGCAAGTTGTCGGCCTCGGGGGCCTGGCGCCAGACGCGCAGGATCGTCTCCTGCACGATGTCGTCCACCCGGTCGACGTCTGTCGTGGCGCGCCACACGACCCGCCGGAGCATCGGGCCGTGCTCGCGGTAGATCGCCTCGACGGCGTCGTCGTCGAGTGGCATCTGACCAACCTCCCTCGGCACTGCTGTCCTCCGAGACGCCCACGGCCGCCCTCCGGTTCATCGAACCGGCTCGGGCGGCCCGGCGTCCCCGGGTTTGTGAACCGTCGCTGTGCGTCCATCATCCTCGCGGCACTCGCCTCTGCGTCCCTACTCGGTGCCTGCGGCTCCAAGCCCGAGACGCCGGTCGCTCCCCAGGCCGAGGTGACGGAGCTGAAGGTGGGCGCGACGTCTCTCGGGCAGATCGTCACCGACGCCAACGGGCGCACGCTCTACATGTTCACCAAGGACGCGCAAGGCGCGATGACCAGTGCGTGCACGGGGGACTGCATCACCACGTGGCCGCCGGCGTTCTCGGGTGCCACCCCGCCGAGGGCGACCGGCGTCACGGGCACGATCGGCTCGATCGACGTCTCGGGGAAGAAGCAGCTGACGCTCGACGGGTGGCCGTTGCACTACTACGCACCCGATGTGGCCGCAGGCGATGTCGATGGCCAGGGGGTTGACGGCGAGTGGTACGTGCTCGACGCCAGCGGGACACCGGTGAAGAGGATGCCCGACAACGGCTCGGGCGGCGGCTTCGGCTACTGACGACCGAGGTGGCAGAGTCGGGCCATGACGACCGCCCGTCTGGACCCGCATCCGATGACGGGCCAGCTGTTCCCGTCGCCCGTGCCCCCGGGGACGGGATGGCCCGGCGACCCGGCCACGCCAGAGACTCCCGTCGCGCGCACTGCGGCCCAGGTGCGACGGCTCGCGGCTGACGTGAGCAGCCTCGGCGATCTCGACGCCCGGGTGTCGGTCTGCCGTGCGTGTCCGCGACTGGTGACCTGGCGGGAGTCCGTGGCGACACAGGGGCGCCGGGCGTCTTTCGCCGACCAGCCCTACTGGGGTCGCCCGGGGCCGTCATTCGGGGAGCCCGAGGCTGACCGGCTGATCGTCGGGCTCGCGCCAGCGGCGAACGGGACCAACCGTACGGGTCGGATGTTCACCGGGGACCGCTCGGGGGACTGGCTCTATGCGGCCCTCCATCGGGCCGGATATGCCTCCCAGCCGACATCGGTCGCTTCAGGCGATGGATTGCAGCTCAAGGGAATCCGGATCATCGCCACGGTGAGGTGCGCGCCGCCCGCGAACCGGCCCACGACCGAGGAGAAGGCCACCTGCTCCGGCTGGCTCGACCGCGACCTCGAGCTGACCGCAGTCTCGCCAACCGGCCTGCGAGCGATGCTTGCCCTTGGCTCCATCGGCTGGGACGCCGCACTCGGCGCAGCCCGACGGCTCGGGTGGCAGGTGCCGCGGCCCAAGGCGCGCTTCGGCCACGGTGCGGAAGCAGTGCTTCGCCGCATGGACGGCCACGAGGTCCGGCTCCTCGGCAGCTACCACGTCAGCCAGCAGAACACCTTCACCGGCAAGCTCACCGAGGGGATGCTCGACGACGTCCTCAGCCGGCTGTGAGCGCCCCCTCGGTCACCGGTCACCTCAGGGCGAGCAGCCCGAGCTTCCCCACGACAGCGCTGGCGGCGACGTCGGGTCGCCGGCGCACCGACTCCCACGCGGCGCGCATCCCGTCGTTGTGGTCGATGTCGTCCAGGACCAGGAGGGCCCCTGGCGCGCTCGATCGGGACACCTGCTCGACATAGCCCTCGGTCGCGCGGCCCTGGTGGTTGCCGTCGATGAAGGCATAGTCCCAGGTGGCTTCGGCCAGCGTCGGCGCCAAACTATCCGCGAACCGCCCGACCACGACGCGTGCGTTGTCGATCTGCGCCAGCCGCCAGGTCTCCTCCGCCCGGTTGGCCAGGTCGGCGTAGGCCTCCAGCGTGGTCAACGTGCCGACTCCGCGCAGGGCCACCGCCTGGTAGGCGGCGGAGACGCCGACACAGGTGCCGAGCTCCAGCGCCTGACGTGGCTGCCACACGTCGGCGAGATGATGGAGCAGTCGTGCCCCGGACGGCGGCTGAGACGCCCGCGCACAGATCCAGGCCACCGACTCGGTCGAGCCGTCGGCCCAGGACACCTGTTCCGGGCTGCGGAGGGTGGCCCGACGGGATGCCTCCACGCGGTCCAGTGCCGCACGCGTGTCCGGTGACAGGTGGTCCCTGGCAATCCGCTCGAGGGCCTCACCCAGCCGCTGCGCCTGCGGTTCCCCCAGGCCGTGCAGATGTCGTGCCTGCTCGGCGACCGAGCGTCGGATCCTCGGCAGCAGGAGTCTCGCCTTGAGCTCGACTCGGGCGAACAAC
>DASUQN010000085.1:0-6719 GCA_036280515.1 Intrasporangium sp.
CCACGGAAAATCTGGGAGGGAGCGGTCGATCACCCAAGACTCACTCGTCGTGCTCCTGCGGCGGCAGGGCCGCGATCAACGGGTGGTCCTTCTCGATCATGCCGAGCTTGGCCGCGCCACCCGGGCTGCCCAGGTCGTTGAAGAACTCGACGTTGGCGTTGTAGTAGTCGGCCCACTCCTCCGGCACGTCGTCCTCGTAGTAGATCGCCTCGACGGGGCACACCGGCTCACAGGCACCGCAGTCCACGCACTCGTCCGGGTGGATGTAGAGCGACCGCCTGCCCTCGTAGATGCAGTCGACCGGACACTCCTCGATGCAGGCCTTGTCCTTGAGGTCGACGCAGGGCTGGGCGATGACGTAGGTCATGGAGACCGGACCTCCTACAGGAGCGATGAGAGTGCGAGGGTCGTGCTCGGCCTAGTATGCCGGACATGACCGGCGGCGACTCGAACCACCCCATCGCTGAGACGGGAGCTGATGGTCAGCCGGACCCGTCGGGCCGCCTGACCGTCGGCACCAGGGTCGTCGTGCGCCAGCGCCTGGTCGACACACCTGACGCCGGCGCCACGGACGTGATCGGGCGCCTCGCCGTGCGCACCGACGACGTCCTCGTCATCGACACGAAGCGCGGCCGCGTGGCTGTGCCCCGACGCGACGTCGTCGCCGCCAAGCCTGTCCCGCCACCGGCGACGCGCCCCGGCCCGGCGCACCTGCGCGTATCCGTCGACGACCTCGCACTGGTCGCCGCCCAGGGTTGGGTGGCGGTCGAGCAGGCCGCGCTCGGGTCGTGGCTGCTCCGGTCGGCCCCCGGCTACACGGGACGGGCCAACTCCGTGCTCGTCGTCGGCGACCCGGGGCTTCCCCTCGATGACGCCATCGACCACTGCGAGCGGTGGTACGCCGAGCGCGACCAGACGACGATGTTCCAGGTCAGCGGCCCGGCCGGCTTCACCATCGCCGAGCATCCCGTGGCGCACGCCCTCGTGGAGCGGGGCTACACGATCGGCGGCGGGCGACCCGACTGGACCAGGGTTCTGGTCATGACCGGCCCGTTGGCCGGGATCCCACCCCTGGCCGACGGCTCGCCGCACGTCGTCGCCGACGAAACGCTCTCCGAGGAGTGGCTCAGCGCCTACAGCGAGGGCCGCAGGCCCGTCCCCGGGATCACGGAGGCAGTCCTCACCGGCAGTGAACGGCAGCTGTTCCTCTCCATCCGCGAGGACACGAGGATCGTCGCGGTGGCGCGGCTCGCCCTCCATCCAGGCTGGGCCGGCGTCTTCGGACTCTGGGTCCACCCCGACCACCGCCGTCAGGGTCTCGCGACGAGAGTCATGGCAGCAGTCGGGGCGATCGCGCGGGACAACCGCATGCCGGCGATCTACCTGCAGGTCTCGGAGGACAACGACCGCGCGATCTCCTTCTACGAAGGGCTGGGCTTCACCGTCCACCACGAGTACACCTACCTCGTCCAACCCTCCACCTGACCCCTACTGCACGCCTCGCGCGGGAGCGAGCTCAGCGGCATACGTCAATCTGTTTGTCCCCACGCAACTCAGGGTTTCGCGTTGGGGTCGGTGCAGATGATCTCGTGCTCCGGAATGTAGTGCGTGTGCACAGCCTCGCTCTTGACGAGCGTCGATGAGCCCGGCTTGAACCACTGGCGGGTCACCGTGACGTCGAAGCCCGCGTTGGCCTGCTGCGGGTAGCACGTCGGGGAGTCGTCGCGGATCGTCTTCGGCTCGACGACGTTGCGACGAGCTCCCTTGACCGACTTGACGTCCCAGTACTTCGTGCTCCACACCCGCCCGTGGACGTTGCCGTCAGCCACCCACGTCTGCAGCAGCATCCCGTAGGGGGTGTTGTTCTTCCACTTGTTGTCGACGCTCGGCCAGTGGACCGTGGCCTCCCGACCCTCTGGGTAGCGCGGGATGAAGAAGGCGTGCGGCGTGAACTCGAGGATCTGGGCCCCGGCGAAGTAGGCCATGTTGTAGATCACCGTGGAGACCTGGGAGATGCCACCGCCGGTGCCCCGGGTGAGCCGGCCGTTGATGATGACCGTGCCGTCCCCGTAGCCCTTCGCGGTGGTCCGCTCGCCGAGAATCCCGTTGAGGCTGAAGGTCTCTCCCGGAGCGATGTAGGTGCCGTTGATCGTGCGGCTCGCGACGATGAGGTTCTGCGTGCGCGAGGTGTCGCTGGTCGGGAACGGCGACGTGAAGTCGACGATGATCTCCTTGACGCCGGCCTTCTCGGCGTCCTCGGTCGTGAACTTCGCCTTCTTCGTCACGACCTTGAGCTCGACGCGCCGCTCCGGGGCCGTCATCGCGGTGATGACGTCGTCGGCGATCGCTGACTCCTCGACCGCCGTGCCGTCGACGGACGGGACGATCTTGGGACGGCCGCCCTCGAGGGTCCACGTGGCATCCTTCGCCTTCTTCGTGGAGACGTCGACGCTGCCCGAGACGATGGCCGCCAGCTTGTCCTTGTTGAACTCGGGGGCGAGCCCCCCATCGCCGTCCGGCACCATCTTGACGGCGGGAGCGAAGTCCTCGGGCTGGAGCTTCGCCGTGGCCTCGCCCGCGACGACCGTGATCGGCCCCGACATCGCCTTCTCGCCGAAGTCCCGGGCTGCGGCGGCGATGGCTGCGCCGCTCACCTGCGGCTCGACGGCCGTGACGGCGGCCGTCGCGGTCGTCGAGTGCGGGAACGCCTCGCGCAGTGCCAGTTTCGTGCCCGCGATGTCGAGTGTGCGGCCCGCGACCGGCGCCTTGACCTTGACCTTGCCATCGGGGAACGTCACCGAACCCTCGGTCGGCTTCGTCGCGACCGACGGTGCCAACTTGGACAGGCGTGCCGTCAACACGTCGTCGTCGACGTGAGTGAGCAGGGGCGCCTCGACCGACCCGACGAGCCGGTTCCAGATCGTGACCGGGTTGAGGCTGAACCCGGTCAGGCCGTCGAGCGTGCCGGGCGCGTCGACCGAGAAGCCGGCCTCGCCGGGCACCACCTTGACCGGCTTCTCCCGGCCGGGCACGGTCAGGGAGATGGGGGTCGCCAGCAGCGGCTCGGACTTGGTGACGATCGCCTCCTCGGCCTCATCATCCCCGAGCCCGCCGATCGGGATGCCGCCGACGGAGAGCGTGGACGGCAGGTGCTGCGCCGACCACGCGGCAAGGCCGACGTAGCCGCCAACCAGGACTGCGGCGGCGATGGCCAGCCGGATGATGGTGGCGCGTTGGTCGTTCAGGGCCATGGATTCTCCGTGCGGGGGCGAGGTCGTCAGCGCACGATATCCGAGTGGGGTCGCGACGGTCCCCTCGGACGCGGCCTGTTCCGGGTCGGGCACATGGTCGCATGCGGGGCGGCCCTCTGGGGAATCGGTCAGCCGACGAGGTCCCGAATGGGCCCGGCGACGGGGGCGGCGTCCCGCACGGGTTCCCACGTCCGCGGGTCCACCTGCCGGAACGCCTCGCGGTCCGTCGTCCGCCGCGCAATCAGGTTGGAGAGCGCGTGGAGGTCGTCCGTGGCGACGATGACCTGCGTGGCGTGCGCCCGCATCGCGGCCAGCTTGCTCGCCCGCGTGCTCGGATCCTCCACGACGTGAGTGACCTCGTCGTCGTCCACCACCGAGGGTGGATGGGTGTCCTCCGGCGCCAGAACGACGAGGCCGTATGCCGCTGAGTCGGCTTCCCGGGTCCAGGCGCGGTCCTGCTCCGCCCAGGTGCGAGGGGTTCGGATCTCGTAGGTCCGTGTCGGCAGCTCGCCGTCGGCGAGCTGGTCGAGGGCGGCCCGGGTGAGCCGATGGGCCTGGATGTGGTCCGGGTGACGGTAGCCACCCTCGGGGTCGTACGTGACGAGGGCGTCGGGCCGCAGGTCGCGGAGCAGCCCGGCAAGGGCCGCACCGGCCTCGCGCAGATCGGCGTTGACGAAGGCCTCCGGGCGAGCGGACGCCGGGGACCCTGCCATGCCGGAGTCCCGGTAGCGGCGGGCGCCGAGGCCGTTCTCGCCGAGCAGATGACCCCGCGCCCCGAGCGCGGCAAGGGCTGCGGACAGCTCCGCCCGCCGATGGGCCGCGAGCAGGTCGTCGGCATGGCCCTCGAGGTGGCGCAGGTCGCCCGGGATGACCTCGCCCTCCTCGCCGAGGGTGCAGGTGACGACGTGGACCTCGTCGCCCCGGGCAGCGTGGTGTGCCATCGTCGTGCCGCAGGTCAGCGTCTCGTCGTCCGGATGGGCGTGGACGAGGACGATGCGATGGGTCCTCGGCTGCTCCAGCGGGCGCACGCCCTCGGGACGTGTGGGTCGGGTCCGGGCCATCAGCGGAGCGCGACGGTGGCGAGGTCGACGATGCCGCCGACAGCGTGGTCGTCGTAGTGCAACACGCCGGCGCCGTGGATGTGCAGCACCTTCGTCGCCGCGAGGGCGACGTAGCCACCGCGTTCGCGGATGAGGGCGTCCGCCTTGGCCCACCCGGCCGCGCGCTTGCCCGGATCAACCGTCGCTTGTGCCTCGTCCATGAGCTTGGCCACGACCTTGTCGTCGAAGTAGCCGACGTCCTGGCCGGGGCCGGAGGAGTCGATGTTGATGCGCGCGTCGAAGAGTGCGGGGAGGACCGCGCTCGCCGACGGGATGTCGGGCAGCCAGGACCCGCGGAAGACGTCGTAGTCCTTTCCGGCCGAGGGTTTCTCGATCGTCTTGTAGTACTCCTCGGGCGGCACCGCGGTGCGCTCGACGTCGAAGCCCGCGCGCTCCCAGCCGGCCTCGAGGGCCGCATAGGCCTTGTCGATCAGCCGCGACTCGGCGTGCACCACGCGCACCTTGAGGGGGAGCTTGAGGCCGGCCTTCTCGAGGAGCGCGCGGACCGCGTCGGGGTCGCCCTCGGCCCGAGCGCCCTTGGGGGGCGTGAGGCCCGCCTCGCTGACGCTCGGCCCGAGGACCGACCACGTCGGCGACCCTGCGGCATCGCCACCGTTGGCCGTGACGTAGGTCGCCCGGTTCGTCGCGAGGGCGAAGGCCTCGCGCACGACGTCCTTCGACATGACCGGGCTGCGCATGTTGAGCGCGAGGTAGTCGACGCTGCCCGTGTAGGGGAAGGTCATCCTGGCTCGCAGCGCCGTGCCGGCCTGGTTGCGGAGGGTGGGTGACGCCTTGACCCAGGAGACCGCCTGGGCGTCGCTGCCCTGTTGGTTGAGCAGCCGCTCGATCACGGTGGCCTCGGTGAGCCCCGTCGTCATGACGATCCGGTCGGGGTAGGCCTTGCGTACAGGGTCGGAGTCGGGCTCCCAGTGCTCGTTGCGGACGAAGGAGCCGCCCTTGCCGGGAACCCATGCGCCGTCGAGCCGGTACGGCCCGGTCGAGAGGACCGCGACCGAGGCCTTGGCCTCCTTGCTGTCGGCGGCCGCCTTCCGCGGCGCGAACTCGGGCAGGGCCACGATGTGCGGGAAGTCTCGCTCGGGGGCGCGCAGGTTGAAGGTGATCTTGCGGTCCTTGCAGACGACGGCCTTGAGGAAGGACTTCGCGTTCTTCTTGTCCGCCGGGCCGGTGTAGACCGGCTTCTCGAGGCCCTCTGAGGTGACCTTCGTCGGCACGTCGAGCAGGAAGCTCGCGTAGTTCGTGCCCGCGATGTGGGTGGTGCGGTCGAAGGTCCGCGCGACGCCGTGCCGGACGTCGTCGCAGGTCACGGGGCTGCCGTCCTGCCACTTGACCCCGTCGCGCAGCGTGAAGGTCCACGACTTGCCGCCGTTCGACTCCCTGCCCGTGTCAGTAGCCAGATCGCCGACGAGGTGCTTCTCGTCGTCGCCGGCACCGTAGGTCGTCAGGGTCCGCACGAACGTCCGCTGGGCGAAGAACGCCTCCGGACCGACGTACATCAGCTGGGGGTCCCACGTCGCGACGTCTCCGGCGACGAGGACCTGCAGCGTGCCGCCACCCTGCGGCGGTCCGGCCGTGGCCGTGGCCTCACCGGTGCCGCTGGGCGGCCGGGAGCCGACGATGTCCTCGGGGGTGCAGGCTGCGGCGCCGGCCAGCGTGAGGACCGCAGCCACAGCGGCGGTGCCGACCCGGCGAAGGCGGAGTGGGAAGGGGCGGTGCACGGCGGAATCAGGCCCCCGCCTTCGCCGCCGCCCTCGCGCGGGCCGCCGTGCGAGCACGGTCGGTGGCGCCGAGGACGACCTTGCGAATGCGGACTGCGTCGGGAGTGACCTCGACGCACTCGTCCTCGCGGCAGAACTCGAGGCACTGCTCGAGGCTGAGCTTGCGGGGCGGCACGATCTTCTCGAAGCTCTCGGCGGTCGAGGACCGCACGTTGGTCAGCTTCTTCTCCTTGGTGATGTTGACGTCCATGTCGTCGGATCGGGAGTTCTCGCCGACGATCATGCCCTCGTAGACCTCGGTGGTCGGCTCGACGAACAGGGTGCCGCGCTCCTGGAGGTTGACCATGGCGTACGCGGTGACGACTCCGCTGCGGTCGGACACGAGCGAGCCGCTGATCCGCGTCGTGATCGGGCCGAACCACGGCTCGTAGCCCTCGAAGACGTGGTGGGCGATACCGGTGCCGCGCGTCTCCGTGAGGAACTCGGTGCGGAAGCCGATGAGCCCGCGCGACGGCACCAGGAACTCCATGCGGATCCAGCCCGTGCCGTGGTTGGTCATCTGCTCCATGCGGCCCTTGCGGGCGGCGAGGATCTGGGTGATCGCCCCGAGGAACTCCTCCGGCGTGTCGATC
>DASUQN010000086.1:0-4444 GCA_036280515.1 Intrasporangium sp.
CTTGGCTTCGTGGCGTTCCATGAGCTTGGCTGTCAGCTCGTCACGCATGCCGCGAAGCAGGGCGTAGGACACCGCGGCGGAGATGACCGCCGAAAGCGCGATGAGCAGGACCGGGTTGTTGCGGATGCCGACGAGCCACAGGGCCAGCAGCACCCCGAAGAAGACGAGCAGCCGGAGAATGGAGTAACGGACCACGGTCACATCCCCGAGTAGTTGTGCATGCCGACGAACGTCGAGACGAGATTGACGAGGGTGAAGTTGATGATGACGCAGGCAAAGCCGGCGAGGGCGATGTACATCGACTTGCGCAGGTCGATTCCAGCGGTCGCCCGACCGTGCATGTACGCCGCGTAGACGGTCCAGATGACGAAGGTCCAGACCTCCTTCGGGTCCCACTGCCAGTAGGCACCCCAGGCCTGCTTCGCCCAGATGGCCCCAGCGATGAGGGTGAACGTCCAGAGGATGAAGCCCACCATGTTGAGGCCGTAGGCAGTCCGTTCCAGCGCGGCGGACGACGGGAGGGACTCGATGAAGCTTCGCTTGGCCGGCGTCTTCTCCTCGCGGCGCCGACGGAGGAGGTAGAGCACCCCGATGATGGCCGCGATGGTGAAGAACGCGACGGCGAGGAAGGCGACGCCGACGTGGATGGCGAGCCAGTAGGACTTGAGCGCCGGCATCAGCTCGCCGGCCTCGGTGTACAGCACGGCGAGCGACAGGCCGAGCACCAGAAGGATCGGCGTGACGACGAAGACGCCGAGCCACTGCCAGCTGTTCCGCTTGGCCAGGACCGAGTAGGTCAGGCCCACGGCGGCCGCGGAGGCCGTCGCGAACTCGAACATGTTGCCCCACGGTGGCCGCGCCACGGCGACGCCCCGCATCACCACGGAGGCGATGAGCAGCGCCGTCGCGAGGTAGGTGAGCATCAGCGCGATGTTCCCCCGCTGCGACGATGCGGCGCTCTGCTCGAAGGTCGGTCCGGCGGCCGCACTCCGGCTGGGGACCGACTCACCCGATCTCGCACCGCCCGACGCGACGAGCACCTCCTCGCGTTCGGGGGCCCGCGTGGCGGCCAGCTGCGCCGACCGGGCGGCGAGGTGCCAGGCGAACATCAGCATGGCGAGGGTGTAGACGATCATCGACGCGTAGAGCGCCATGTTCGCGTTGCCGGCGAGCGCGGGACTCACCGTGGCGAGTGTGGGTGTCACGAGCGGTCTGTCCGTTCTGCATGGGGATCGTGCACGGATGCGCCGACCGAGTCGACGACGGCGGCGAGCCCGGGGTCGGAGTCCTTGGAGAGGCCGCCGATGGTGACCACGGTAGCGCCTGGCTCGGCGTCGCCCGCGCCGGCCGGGCGCACCCGCACGAAGACGCGGCGCCGCTTGATGGTCAGGCCGAGGATGAGACCGAGGGTCGCCAGGAGCGCGCTGACCAGGCTGATCGGCGCCCCGGGGTCGGTGCGGATCGACAACCCGGCGAACCGCTTGACCTCCTCGAACGTGATCGAGCCGCGTCCGCCCGGCAGCTGGTGGGTCTGGCCCGGCTTCAGCCGGACCAACGCCGGCTTGCCGTCATCGCCTGGCACCTGGGTCATCTCCTCGGTGTTGAGGGTGTAGACCGACTGTGGCGCGCCGCCCGGGAAGAGCGACCCCTCCCAGATGGACAGGGCGAGCTCGGGGTTCTGGGCGTCCGGGAAGACCGAGACCGGGCCGTTGGCGAAGGTGGGCTCGGCGGTCGGGAGGAAGAAGCCGGTGAAGCCGAGCTGCTTGGGGCTGGCCGAGGGCACCTTGACCACGCCCACCGAGCGGTAGTTCCCGTCCTGGGCGAGGAACGGCGTGGCCTCGCGGTACAGCACCTGCCCCGAGGCGTCGCGCACCGTGATCACCGGCGTGTAGCCGTTGCCGAGGAGGAAGACATCGGCGCCGCCGACGACGAGCGGGTGGTTGACGGCAATGTCAGCCTGGCGCGCCTCGGCGCCCAGCTCGTCCGCCACCCTGACGTGGGCCGTGAACTCTCGTGGCGTGCCGAAGGAGCGACCGGGGGTCTCGTTGAACTCGACCTCGAGGTCGTCGAGCGCCATGACGAAACCGGGCACGGCGTCCTCACCGACGAGCGGACCGGGTGAGAACGTGTTGTACGTCGTCGCGCTCGAGGCGAACTCGTCCCCCTCGGACAGGATGAGGTCGCCGCGCCAACCGAACAGGTGGCCCACGGCCATGCCGACGATGATGCCGGTGAGGGCGAGGTGGAAGAGCAGGTTGCCCGTCTCCCTCAGATACCCGGACTCGGCACTGACGCTGGTGCCGTCGTGGCTGTGCACGCGGAACCGCTTGCCCCGCAGGGCCGCCCGTGCGGCGTCAAGTGCCTCGTCCGGGGTGAGCGTGGTCGTGACCTCGGCGTGCTGGTCGAGGCGGGCCAGCCGAGCGGGTGCGCGGGGAGGAGTGGACCGCAGCGCGCGCAGGTGAACCCGCGTCCGCGGCACGATGCAGCCGATGAGCGACACGAAGAGCAGCAGGTAGATCGCCGAGAACCACGGAGACGCATAGACGTCGAAGAAGCCGAGGCGGTCGAGCCACGGCCCGGTGTCGGGGTTCTGGACCAGGTAGTCGGCGACCCGGCCCGCGTCGATGTTGCGTTGCGGGAAGACCGACCCGGGCACTGCAGCGACGGCCAGGAGCAGGAGCAGGAACAGGGCCGTGCGCATGCTCGTCAGCTGCCGCCACGCCCACCGCGCCATCCCGAGTGCCCCGAGCTGGGGCAGCTGCGGCTCGCGCGGGGCTGAGGACAACGACGACTCGGCCGGATGCCGACACACGGAGGGCTCCGCCCCCCATGTACCCCCCGAACGACCCGCGCGCTCGGGATGTCGACCGCGCTCGGGAACGAGCACGCCGTCGGCGTTCGGCTCGGTCATCAGAGGGCCACCTGGAAGGTCGCGATGAGGTTGGTCTGGAGCCAGCTGATGACGTTCTCCCAGAGTCCGGTCACCATGAGCAGGCCGACCGCGATGAGCATGAGCCCACCGAAGGCCTGGATCGGTCGGCGGTGACGACGCAGCCAGGCGCTGGCCCGGCCGGCCCGCTCCCACAGTGCTGCCATCAGGATGAACGGCAGACCGAGCCCGATCGAGTAGACCGCGGCGAGGGCGAGGCCCCGTCCGATCGACCCTGCCTCCGCGGAGATGGGGGCGGCCATGGCCTGGATCGCCCCGAGCGTCGGCCCCCAGCAGGGGGACCACCCGATGGCGAACGCGGCGCCGAGCAGCGGTGCCCCGAGCAGGCCCGCGCGTGGGCGCCAACCGAGCTGGGCGGCATACGACTTGCCGGCGCCGAGGAAGAGCAGGCCCATCACGATGACGACTGCGCCGCCGATGCGCAGCAGCGCGCTCTGGTGCTCGCGGAAGGCCACCCCGACGGCGGACAGAGCTGCGGCGGCGATGAGGAAGACGACCGTGAAGCCAAGGACGAAGAGCAACGCCCCGACGACGAGCCGGCCGCGCGACCGTCGCTCGAGCGACTCGTCCGAGAGCCCGGTGACATAGCCGAGGAAGCCCGGAACGAGCGGCAGGACGCAGGGGGACGCGAAGGACACGAGGCCCGCTGCGAGCGCGACGGCGGAGGCGAGGAGGAGCGAACCGGTCGCGAGGTCAGCGTTCACGGGTGCCGGCTCTCGTCAGGCCTCGGCGAGCACGTCGTCGACGAGCGCGGTGAGCGTGCTCGTCGTGACGGGCCCGGAGACGCGGGCGGCGATGCGCCCCTGCTGGTCGAGCACGAGCGTCGACGGGGTGGCCGTCGCCCTGCCCTGCAGGGCGAGGATCGGGACGCCGCCGTCGTAGGCGAGGGAGGGGTAGGTCACCTTGTTCGCCTTCTGGAAGGCGAGGCCGGTCTCGGGGCTCTCCATCTTGTCGAGCCCGATGAACTCGACGTCGAGTCCCTCGCCCTGGACCTGCTCCCAGGCCTTCTGCAGCGCGGGCGTCTCCTCGATGCAGGGTGGGCACCACGAGCCCCAGACGTTGACGACGAAGACGGTGCCCTCCTTGCCCGCCATCGACCATGGCCGGCCTTCGAGCGTGGTCCCCGCCAAGGCCACCGGTGCGCCCCGGCTCTCTGGCGCGAGGCGCTCGATGGTGCCGTCGCCGGAGACGTAGTTCTTCCGGTCGCCGGCCCTGGCCTGGCCGGCGACGGAGTTGGGGTCCTCCGAGCAGGCGCCGAGCGTCGTGACGAGCCCGCCCGCCAGCACGACGGCCCCCCACCGCAGTGCGGCGCGTCGGTCCAGGTCCCGCATCAGGCGCCCACGCTCCTGCTCGCCCGGGCGAGGAGCGCGGCGGCCGGCTCCGAATAGGCGATCGACTCGAGGTCGTCACCGTCGTAGGCGAGCGAGGTCAACGACGCGAGCGTGCACTCCCGCTTGCGAGGGTCGTGCCAGAGGCGCCGGCCCTCGAGGTGGT
>DASUQN010000087.1:0-2477 GCA_036280515.1 Intrasporangium sp.
GCCGGTGCACGTCTCTGGAGTCGACCCAGACGGGGACACGTGGGACGAGCGGCGGTTCGCGGTGGCGGATGGACCAGACGAGGACTCGGTCGCGGAGATCGCCGGCACGGCTGGTGACCTCGACTGCTGGCTGTGGAACCGGCCGGCCCACGCCGAGATCGCACGCACGGGCGACGAGGCGGCGCTGGCCCTCGTCGACGAGGTCGTGGCCGACTCGATCACCTGACGCCGTCGATCCGCGGACACGCAGCGGTCCGTGGAGCGACGGTGGCGCTTCCCCGGGACGTCCCGGCGGGCGATGATCAGGCGGCTGCGTCGACCGGCGCGAACTGGCCGGAGCGGACCGCCCCCATGGCCTTTGCCCAGACGACGAGCTGGTCGAGCATCGGCTCGACCGCTGCGATTGCGGGCTCGGTCGGAGCGAGGACCGAGAAGTTCTCGAAGTCCGTGAACAGCGAGAGCAGCACGCTGTTGCGCACGTGCGCGACCTGCATCTCGGACAGGATGCCGCGCAGGTGCTCCACCGCACGGGCACCGCCTGCGGAGCCGTAGGACACGAAGGCGGCGGCCTTGTTGTTGACCTCGGGTGCGAGGTAGTCGAGGGCGTTCTTGAGTGCGCCGGTGATCGAGTGGTTGTACTCGGAGACGACGAAGACGAATCCGTCGAACTCGTCCATGCGCGCGGACCAGGCCTTGCTGTGGGCCTTGACACCGGGGCCGAAGGACGGGGGCAGCTCCTCATCCCACACGGGCAGCTCGAAGTCGGCGATGTCCACGATCTCGAACTCGGCATCCGGCCGCTGATCGGCGATGGACTTGACCCACCTCGCGACGTTGAGGCTCTGACGGCCCGGGCGGACACTTCCGGTGACGATGGCAATCTTGGTCAAGGCATTCTCCTTGGTCGGTCAGCGGGCAGGGTGCCCGCAGGTCAATGCTTGAAACATCAACCTTCTCCAAGGCATTCCCAACGAGGCCATACACGCTCAAGGTGGCTGACTACGCCGCGCCGGGGCGATGTATCTCAGCCACACCGCGAGCCTCCTACCCGATCACAGCATCACGCGCATCGGGGGACGTCACCTCGTGCGAACCGGAGTCAGGGGGACTCCCCATGGACATCACCAACTGCCCCGAGTGCGGCTCCGTGGCCGAGGTGCTCTGGCGCACTGGGCTGGAGAGCACGGACGGACTGGTCGAGCATGCCAAGGTGCTCTGCCTGAACCGCCACGGCTTCCTCCTGCCGACAGCGGCCCTACCTGCCACGGCGGAGGCGGCGCACGGGCTCCAGGACCGACCCGAGGTCGATTCTCGTCCGGACCACCGCCGCCAGGCTGACGATCACCGGCACGAAGGCGAACAGGTATCGGGACCGGCCCTGGAAGGCGAGCGTGAAGGCAGCAATGCCGAGCACGGTGACCGCGAGGATGAGCGTCTCGCGCCGCGCTGGCGCGTGTAGCAATCCCAGCCCCGCAACGAGCAGGACCGCGAGCCAGAGGCCCTGGGCGAAGCCGGTCCGGATCGGGTACCAGCGGCCGTGCAGCCCGTTGACCGCGTTGACCGCCTCGGCCACCGGCCCCTGTGGCACCACTCGGCCGGGTTCGGAGTCGAGCCCCTCGCCCCACGCCCAGAACATGCCGTCGCCCCAGTTCCACGCTGCCTTGTCGGCATAGAACGCGAGCATGCCGATCGGCCCCCGTTCCTCCCATCGGTCCGCGATGAACGTGCGGGCGTACTCCCGCATCTCGGCAGGAGTCCGGCCATGGATGGCCTCGATCATGTCGCGTCGGTACGTGCCGTACTGAGCGACTCCGTCAGCGTTCACCTGCTCGCTCATCCCGTTTGCCACCCACCAGACGACCGGCGGTGTGACCTGCGGTTCGATCCGGTTGGGATCGAGCCCCGTGGCGGCGGATGCCCCCGCCGTCAGTGCGGTGCTCAGGACGAGGAAGGCGGCCACCGCCCCGGCCGCCCAAGAGACGAGGCCTCGGGCCCGCTCGATGGACCAGTCGTCGGCCAGTCGCACCACCGCAACCACCACGAGCGCGACGATGACGACAGCGGGGGTCGTCTTGATGACGTAGGCAACGGCTATCGCCGCGATCGACAGGCCGCCCAGCACGATCCGTGCCACCCACCCGGGACGGCGCCACGCTGCCGTCGCGAGGGCCAGCCCACCGACGATGAACGGCATGGCATAGAAGTCGGTGTAGGGCACGCTGACCCACGGACTTGCCCCGACGAGCGCGAGGACGACGAACTGCGTGACAAGGGCGGGACCACGGCCGGCAACGGGCACGACGAGGAGGTGAGCGGCATACAGAGTCACGGCGACGCAGACGCCGGTGAGGGTGATGAGCACGGCGTCGGGAGCCAACCCGAACGCGGCGCCGACCTCGACCCCGAAGCGGTCGATGACGAGGAGCGGGAAGTTGTTGGGATACAGCGACAGGTAGTCGTACTCCGCATCGGTGAGT